>JAMOAD010000347.1 GCA_023621955.1 Acidobacteriota bacterium | reverse complement strand
CGGATCTCTGTTCCCTCTTCCCGACGGTTCCGACAGCCTCTTCCCTCTCCCGTCACCCCCCCTCTTCCCCACGTCCAGAGCCGGAAGAGGGGCAAATTGCTCCCGCGCCGAGGGAAAACTCTGCCGTTTCTCCGACACCCCCCAGGAGGGAGTCGGCCTCTCAAGGCCTCCTACATAGTGGCATACTTTTTGAATACCTTTTACCAGGAGGTGCCCTATGTGGAGCGGATACTATACGGCGGCATCGGGAATGGTTTCGACTCTCACCCAGCTCGACGTGGTGACCAACAACCTGGCCAACATGACGACACCGGGCTTCAAGAAGGATGTCGCCCACTTCCAGACTGCCAACTACAGAACCGAACCGGAGACTCCGGGAGAGGAAAACCTCTTTCGCAGGATTCTCAACTCCCAGAGCACCTTGGCAGGAACCAAGACCGACTTCTCCTCCGGCCCCATGGTCTCGACGGGAAGAAACCTGGACCTGGCTATCCAAGGGGAGGGCTTCTTCGTCGTCCGCACGCCCCAGGGTGACCGTTATACCCGTCAGGGGGCCCTCCAGATCAACGAGAAGGGAGAGCTGGTCTCCGCATCGGGGGCCCAACTTCTTGACAAGAACAACGCTCCGGTGACGATCCCTGGAAACACGGTCCATTTTACAGAGAACGGCGATGTTTTCAGCGACGGAGTCTACGTGACGGCCCTGAAGGTCGTCAAGTTCGACAAGCCGGAGGGTTTGAGCAAGGAAGGGACCGGACTCTACACCGCCGCCCAGGGAACCAAGGAGACAATCCTCGAGACTCCGCAAGTGCGTAGCGGCACTTTGGAAAAATCCAACGTCTCCATCGAAGAGGCGATGGGCGATCTTATCCGGATTCAGCGTACCTTCGAGTTTCAAGAACGGGTGATGACGACTCTTCTGAACGATGTCGCCCGAAAAACCACGGAAGAGGTCGGTCGCCCGACCTAAGGAGGATTCCCATGCTCCGATGTCTCTACTCAGCCGCCACGGGGATGCAGGCACAGGCGATGAACGTCGATGTCATCTCCCACAACCTGGCCAACGTCAACACCACAGGGTTCAAGAAGTCCAGGGCCGAGTTTGAGGACCTGCTCTACCAGACGGTCCGCGAACCCGGAGCCAAGTCGACGATCAACACCGACGTCCCCTCGGGGATCCAGATCGGCCTGGGCGCTCGTCCCGTGAGCGTCAACAAGATCTACACCCAAGGGAACTTCAAAGAGACTGGAGGCTCCCTGGACCTGGTGATCGAAGGGGATGGCTTCTTTCAGGTCACCATGCCCGACGGGACCGTCGCCTACACCCGGGCGGGAAGCTTCTCGAAAGATTCCACGGGAAGGGTCGTCACCTCCGACGGCTACCCCATGGAGCCCCCCCTGACGATCCCCGCCGATGCGACCAGCGTCACCATCGGCACCGACGGCACCACCACGGTCACCTCCCCCGGCTCGACCGCCGTCACGGAGATCGGAACCATCCAGTTGGCCAAGTTCATCAACCCCTCCGGGCTCAAGAGCATCGGCAAGAACCTTTTCACCCAGACCTCCGCCTCCGGAGACGCCGTCTTGGGGACTCCGGGGCTTGAAGGGTTCGGCACCATCTCTCAGGGCTTCGTGGAGATCTCGAACGTCGACATCGTCGAGGAGCTGATCGAGATGATCGTCGCCCAGAGAGCCTACGAGACAAACTCCCGCTCCGTACGGACAGCGGACGAAATGTTAAACCGGGCGATCAACCTCGGGAGATGATCATGAGAACGGCGTTCTGGGTCTTGCTCTTCTTCGCCTTGTCGGCCTCCTCCGCCGCCCAGGTCAAGGGGACAGTGGTTCTCCCGGAGAGCTACTCCCCCACGGGGACCATGACCACCCTCGGCGAGATGGCCACGGTCTCTTCCGAGAACGCCTCCTTGGCCAAGAGAATCGCGGCGGTGATCGCCGTTCAGAGCCCCTACCCCGACGAGGTGACCGCCGAAGCGATCTCTCTGCGTCTGATCGGCAACGGAATCGGAGGGGTCCAGATCACCGGAGCCCGCCGCGTCCGACTCCTGAAAGGCTCCCTGGCCTCTCTGAGAAAGAGGGTCGAGGAGGAGGCGACGGCCTATTTCCGATCCCTCCTCCCCGAGGCCCTGGAGGTTCGGCTGACCTTTCAGAGGGTTCCCGAGATGAAGCTCGGTCCAGGGGCTTCCCTCCGCTTTGCCCGAACCTCCCCCTACATCCACTCGGGAACCCAGCTGCTGAGAATCACCGCCACCAAAAACGGCAGATCGGAATCCGCAGGGTTCCTCCAGGTAGGACTCCGCTTCTGGGCGAAGGTCCCCGTGGCCAAGGGCCCCCTCTCCCCGGGCTTGATCCTTCAACAGCGGGATTGGGAGTACCAGGTTCGGGAGATCACCTATCCGATCCACGACTACATCCACCACCCGGAAGAGCTGATAGGCCATCAGGTTGTCCTGCCGGTCCAGGAGGGTGAAGTCCTGCGCAGCCG
>JAMOAD010000321.1 GCA_023621955.1 Acidobacteriota bacterium | reverse complement strand
CGGCCCCGGTGGATCATGATCATCCTGTCGGCGTAATCGACCTCGTCCAGGTTGTGGGTGCTGACGATGAGGGTCTTGCCCGCCCCCTTGAGGTTGTAGATCTCCTGCCAGAACCGGCGCCTGGCCTCCGGATCGACCCCCGAAGTGGGCTCGTCCAGGAAGAGGATGGGAGGGTCTGTGACCATGGAGACCGTCAGGGCGACGGTCTGGCGTATGCCGGGGGGAAGGTTCTCCACGGTCACCGTTCTCTGGGCCTCCTGAAGCCTCTCCTCCAGCTCCCTGCGACGGAGAAGAATCCTCTGGCGGGGGAGGTCGGAGATTCCGGCGAAGAACTCCAGGTTCTCCCCCGCCGTCAAGAGGGGGTAGAGAGAGAACTTCTGAGACATATACCCCAGGAGGGACTTGACCTTTTTCCGCTCCTTCGTTCCATCGTAGCCTCCGATGGTCATCTTCCCGGAAGTCGGCGGGAGCAGGCCTGTGAGCATCTTGAGGGTTGTGGTCTTGCCCGCCCCGTTGGGCCCCAGGAAGGCGACAATCTCACCGGTCCGGATCCGGAAGGAGAGGGAATCGACGGCGGTAAAGCCCCCGAAACGCTTGCAGAGGTTTTCAACAACGATGATCGGGTCGTTCATCGGAGCTCTTCCTTTCGTTGTAGAGGTAGATATCCTCCAGGGAGGGGGAACATCTCTCGATTCCCCGGTTAGGGGCGATCTCCTCGGGGGGACGCTCCCCGGTCTGGAGGTAGTAGAGGTACTTACCTCGGGGGTAGATCGCGGGGCCGATCTCCCTGTCGTCCCTCCAACGTTCGAGTATCTGGAAGGGGCTCTCCGTGGTCAGGATTCGGAAGAGGGGGTAGGGGAAGGTCTCCTTCAAGACGTTGAGCTCTTGGTCCAGGATGAGCCGTCCGTTCTTCAGGATCAGGACCCTCTCGCCCCTCTCGGCTTCATCAAGGTAGGGGGTGGAGAGGAGGATGGTCTTCCCCTCATCCCTGAGCTCCTCGAGGATCTTGAAAAACTCCGCCCTGGAGAGGGGATCCACACCCGTGGTCGGCTCGTCCAAGAGGAGGAACTCCGGCGCAGAGAGAAGGGTCGAACTCAGGGCCAACTTCTGCTTCATCCCCCCTGAGAGCCTTCCGGCGCGCCGTTTCTTGAAAGGCTCCATCCCTGTCTTTTTCAGTAGTTCCTCCTTTCGTTTCTCCCTCAGGGGGCGGGGTACCTGTCGGATCTCGGCGGCGAAGTTGAGGTTCTCCTCCACCGTCAGGTCCGGGTAGAGGGAAAAACGCTCAGGCATATAGCCGGAGACCCTCTTCAGCTTCTCCGGATCCTGGAGGGGAAGGCCTTGGAAGAAAATTTCCCCTCTCTCGGCCTTGAGGAGGTTGAGGATCACCTTGAAGAGGGTCGACTTGCCCGCACCGTCCGCTCCGGTGAGTATGGTCAAGGAGCCTTTGGCGACATCGAAGGAGACCTCTCTCAAGGCCTCGATGGGGCCGAAGCTTTTATAGATTCCCTTCAGGGTCAGGTAGGAGGACATGTCAACTCAGAGGGAACCTGACCGTGACGGGGGCACCGACCTTGAGCAGGGAGGAGTCTCCTTCCGGACAGACCGTGACCTTCACGAGAAGGGACTGGCGTTCCTTCTCGGAGACGATATACTTGGGGGAAAACTCGGCCTTCTGCCCGAAGAGGACGATCTTGGCGGGGATCCTCTTCTCCGTACCGTCCAAGACGATCTCGGCGCTTTGACCGATCTTGAGGAGGCTCACCTCCTGAAGTTCCAGGAAGACCTCGACTCTGAGGGTCTTCTCGTCAAGGATTTCGGCGATCGGAGCCCCTGCGGGGAGGTTTTCGCCGCTGGATGCCACCTTTTCGAGGACAAGACCGGAGACGGGTGCCCTGAGGGTGTGGTCCCGGAGGTTGAGCTCAAGGGCCCCCCTCTTGTTGTCCAGGAGACTCTCCTGAACCCGAAGGTCCGCAAGAGCCCTCTCCGTGTCGTAGAGGGTTGTCTCTGCCTCCTTGAGTTGGAGTGCGGCCCTCTCCCAGCTCTCTCCGGAGGCGGCCTCCCCTTCCGTCAGCCGGGAGAGTCGCCCCTCCTGACGGGCGAGATAGCGTTTCTGCGCCAGTAGGAGCTCCCTCTTCTTCAGGAGCCTCTCCCGGTTGATGGCAACCTCCTGCCGGGAGATCTCCACCTGTTCGAGGAGGTTTTTAACCTTGAGGTCTTCCAACTTTCCTAAGGGCCGGTCTCCCTCTATTCGATCCCCCTCCTGGAAGGAGAGGGAGAGGAGAGTCCCCGCTACTTGGGTGCGGAGGATTAAAACATCCCCTTCCACGACCCCCGCCGCCTTCAAGGAAGAGTCCTTCTTGGAAGAGCACGAGGGGAGGAAGAGGAAGAGAAAAAGTGTAGTCAGTAGAAGGAGAGAGTCCCTTTTCATGTTATGCCTCCGGTTCTGGTGCGACCAAAGCGTCGATTCTAAGGAGTAGGCTCTCCCTGAGGAAGGAGAGCGCCTCTTTCTGAGACAAACGGCTCTCTTCGGCGGTCAGAGCCCCCAAGTAGTCGTCAGAGCCCCCAAGTAGTCGAGGTGCGGGAGCTGAGCCTCCCTGTAGAGCCGTTCCTTGAGAAGAAGGTCCTGCCGGCTGATCAGAACCAACTCTTGAGTGAGCTCCAGGCGTCTGTTTACGCTCTCCAGGGCGCGAAAGGTCTGACGGAGAGTTTCTTCCACGTCCTTCGCCCGCTCTTCCAGGGAGTTGGTCGTCCTCTCTATCCCTAACTCGGCGATTCGGGAGTCCCTCTTGCTCCGGTTCCACTGGAAGAGAGGAAAGGTGAGGGAGACCCCTCCCAAGGCGTAGAGAGCGCCCCGGTTTTGCAGGGAGTTCAGACCGGGTTTGCCGAAGTGAAGTTCTGTGAAGAGGGCGAGTTGGGGTCTGCTGAGCCCCTCGACGGCCCTCTTCTGGTACTGCCACGCCTCCCTCCTCTTCTCCAGTGAGCGGAAGAGGGGGTGGTTCTCCCTGTAGAGGGAAAGAGCCTCCTGAAGCGACCACTCCCTCTCGGAAGGGGTCCCCTCAATACTCTCCGGGGAGATGTCGCAGAGTCTTTGAAAACGGAGGGCCTCTTGGTCCTTCAACTCTCTGGTCTCTTCCAGGTTCAGGAGATTCTCGTTGAGCCTGGCGTCGGTCTCGAGGAGGTCGCTCCTTCGGATCTGCTTCTCCTTCAGGAGAAGCTCCAGCCTCTTCCTGTGTAGGCGCAACCGTTCCACCAGTTGGCCGAGGTTCTCCTCTTTGGCCCGGAGCATTCGGTAGAGGTAGAAGGAGCCCTTGATCAGAGAGGCGGCTTCCCGCTCCGCTCCTTTTCGGTCCCACCGAGCCGCCTCCCACTCCCTCTCACTCTTTCTCAGGAGTGACGTGAGGGTTCCCCCTGTCCAGAGGGGTTGAGAGAGGGCGACCCTGGCGTCATAGGAATCCCAGGATCCCAGAGTCCTCTGGATGTTCAGAGGGGTTCCGGAGGCGGATGGAAGGGAGAGTGAGAGCTCGGGAAAGTCTGACTTGGCCGTGAAGGAGGAGCCGAAAGCGACGGTGAAGAGTCTTGCGTAACGGGCGTTATCGAGACCCAAGGATGCGCCCTCTTCGTCGATCTTCTTGAGGGAGACTCGGTGGGAGAGGGCCTTCCCCCTCTCCACAGCCTCCTGAAGGGTGATTCCAGGCAGAGAGAGGGTGAGGAGCAGAAGGAGGCAGAGGGCTCTTGTTTTCATGGGAGGAGTCCCCCTTTGAGGAGAGAGACGACGCTCTCGATTCTCTTCTCGTAAAACTCATCGCACTCCGGAATGGTCCGGTCGAAAGCGACTTCCACCATGGGCTTGGCCAGGAAGAAGAAGGTACAGAGGGAGAGGATGTTGATCATGATCTGCATGGGATCGTTCTGCCTGAGGAGTCCCTGGGAGCTCCAGAGGGCGATCTTGTTCGAGATGGAGAGCGCCAGGTGCTCCGGGGTGACCTCGTTCAGGAGGGAGCTGAAGAGGGTGGAGACCACCTTCGGGTCCGTGGCCAAGTTGAGGGCGACGAGCCTGATCAACCGGGGGTTTTTACGGAAGAACCCGATATAGAGCCGTGGAATACGTTCGAGAAAGGTTTGGGGGGTGACCGGCTCCCGAATTTCCGCCACCACCAAGGGAATCAGTTGGGAGAAGTGGGAACGGAGAACCTCTTTGAAGAGGCCCTCTTTGGAGTGGAAGTAGTAGTAGAGCATCGCCTTGTTGACTCCCGCCCTCTTGGCGATTCGGTCAACCCTCCCGCCGGCGAGTCCGAGTTGGGAGAACTCCTCCATGGCGGAGTCGAGAATCTGAATCTTCGGATCTACGTTCTTCTTCACAGGCCCTCCGAAGTGAACCGACTAGTTAGTTTAACCATATGGTTAATTTATAAGAAAAGGGAAGACCTGTCAAGGGGTTTTCGGAGAATTATTCCGTGATCTCCAGGAGAAAAGATCCCTGGTCCAGGAAGAAGGGGAGAGAGAGGAGGGGAGGGCTCTTCGGCGTGGGGTCTCTCTCGGGGATGCCTAGCTCGAAGGGCTCCGCCAGGAGGGAGAGGAGGTTTCCCGCGAGGACGTTGATGGTCTCCCGGAGCGTGAGGTCGGCCAGGATGGGCGTCACCTCTTCCTCCGGAAGGCCCAGGTAGTTGGCGGCCATCGCCTTGGCGACTCCCGGACTGAAGACCCCCCGCAGGAAGAGAGTCTTCTCCTGGTCACGCAGGGAGATCCTCCAGGGCGTTAAGGCGCTTTGGGGGGGAGGGGAATCACCCTGGAGGGGAAAGAGGTAGAACATCCTTTCGAAGACTTCAGAAGTCGTTTTTTCCAGTGGCCACAGGTCTAAGTTCATCTTCTTCTGCTCCCAGGGTGCGGAGAACCAAATTCCGAATCTCTTCGGGGGTGAAGGGCTTATGAATGAAGGCCTTGGCGCCCAGGTCCAGGGCCCGTTGGGTTCGGTCCGGCCTTCCCTCCGTGGTGATGATGATGACCGGGAGGTCTTTCCAGCGCTGGTCACTCTTGAGACTCTCGAGCAGCTGAAAGCCATCGAGGTTCGGCATGTGGAGGTCAGTCAAGAGGAGGTCGGCATGAAAATTCACGAGTACTTCCAGAGCCTGTCGGCCGTCGGAGGCGGTCTTCAACTCGTCAATGGGGATGCCGGAGAGTTCCAGAAGCCTTTCGTACATGAGCAGTGCCGCGGCGGAGTCATCAACCACTAAGAGTGAGTATCCCATGGTTATTCCTTCTCCTGTGTGGAAAGCAGACTCTCCAGGGTGTCGTGAATCTTGTCCAGGGAGCGGGCCAGGATCTTCTCCAGATCGCTCTCCTGGATTCCTACGGCCTTGTACAAATCGGGATATCCCTTCGTTAAGAGCGCGTCCTTGGAGGCGGAAAAGCCCAGCAGGTGGGCGAGAACGTTGGCCAGAGAGGCGTAGAGGGCCGGAGAGGAGGGAGCCTGCTCTCCCGGGGAGTGGTGGTAGAGGACAGCCTCTACGAGAGGTTCCGGGAGATGCCACCTCTCAAGCAGGTAGGCCCCGGCGACGGCGTGGTTGATGCCAAGAACCTTCGTCTCCGCGTCGGAAAAGGAGAGCTCCTTGTCCTCCAGGAGAGCCTCGATCTCCCCTTGGCACTTCTTCACCTCACTATCGAGGACGATCTTACCCACGTCGTGCAGGAGAGCCGTCGTGAAGAGGTCGATCTCCAAACGTGGTACCACCTTCTGAAGCTCCTCCCCGATCATCGCGGCGGCCAGGGAGTGTCTCCAGAGTTCGCCCTTCTCCTCCTCGTATCCGTGAAAGTTCCTCTCGAAGAGCCTCTTTGCCACCAGCGTGTGGATCATCCGGTGTAGTTCGTTCGTCCCGATCAGGAGGAGTGACTCCTTCAGGGAGCTGACGTTCCTTGAGAGGCCGTAGTAAGGGGAGTTGCAGAGCTTCAGGATGTCGGCGGTGACCGCCGGATCGTACTGGAGCACCTTGATCAGGTCGTGGACCGATGAGCGCTGATCCTTCAAGAGACGGAGTGTTTGAACCAGGGATGCCGGGAGGGGGGCCAGAAGTTCATACTCCAGAAGACGGCGCTTCCAGGGGGCGGGGATCGAGATTCCTCCGGCCGTCATAGGGGGTACTCCCTTCCGTTGACCTTGAGAAGCGTCTCCCCCGTGGCGATCGAGAGGGTCATGGTACGGCTGAGACTGTTTCCGCAATCCTCGGAGGTGATGAAGACGCCGTTGCGCCAAAGAATACGCCTCAAGGCGGCGTAGTTTCGGCGGCCGATGTTGAAGAAGCTCTCGGCGTCGGAGATCTGGGAACAACCGGCGACTTTGACCTTGATGTCCCTCTTGGTGGCTCCGAAACGGTAGCACTCTTTGAAAAGGAGGGGAACCGCGGTGTCCACAAACTTGAGGGGGTTGAAATCCGGTTCCCCCTTGGCGATGGAGGAGTCTGGAAGGGGAATGTGGACCATCCCTCCCACCTGTTCCTGATAATCGTAGAGGGTGATTCCCAGACAAGAGCCGAGGGCGAAGGTGACAAGGTACTCATGGGGATCGTTGGAAACCTTCATGTCCGCGATTCCGACAACAACCTTTCTCAGGGGCGAGGGAGAGGAGTCCGGATTGGGAACCCTCCTTGGTCTTGACATGGTCATCATTGCGTTACACCAAGCCTCCGTTCGTTGTCGCCGTCTCCAGAGAAAGGAGAGGTCCCCTCTTTTAAACCTGAGCGTGGAAGAACCCTCTTCCAAACTCCTCCCTTAAGGATAGCAGAAAACGGGGAAAAAAGAGAGAGGGGAGGCCCTCCCCTCTCTCTTTGGAGGACCTACCTCTCGTCGGCCGCCCTCTCCTTCATCTTCCAGGCCTTTCTGACCATGAGCAGCGTTATGAGCAACAATCCCACCATGAGGGCCCGGGCTCCCCAAAGGTAGGGGTGCCGGGAGTGGGGTTCGCCCTTCATGACGAGCTTTCCGATGGCGTCCTGGAAGGTCCAGGCGATGACGATCACCCCCAGGTAGAGTGGGGTGACATACTTCATGACATACTTGAAGAGCTTGGGAATCTTGATGTCCCCACCCTTGTGGAGCTCCTCCCAGGCCTTGTCGATTCCGAAGATCCAGGAGAAGAGGAGGGACTCTACGAAGGCGAAGACCACGAGGCCGAAGGTTCCGACCCAGAAGTCCATCTCGTCGAGGAAGCCGTGTTTGAAGAAGAGAACCACCAGGAGAGTGCAGAGGGTGATGAGGCAGAAAGTTGTGCAAACCGCTCTCTTTCTGCTCCAGTGGAACTCGTCCTCCAGGAAGGCGACGGCCGGTTGGGTGAGGGCGACGGAGGAGGTGACTCCTGCGATGAAGAGGAGGAAGAACCAGAGGGCTCCGAAGAGGTGGCCCAGGGGAATCTTCTGAAAGATCACCGGCAAGGCCTGGAAGCCCAAGTCGAAGGCTCCGCTCTGGGCGATGGCCTTGGTCCCTTCGATGCCGAAGAAGGCCACCGCCGCGGGGATGGCTATGGTTCCCCCCAGGATGATTTCGGCGAACTCGTTGGTCGAGGCTGTGGTGATCCCGTTGAGTGCGATGTCCTCTTCCTCTCTCAGATAGGAGGCGTAAGTGTTGATGATTCCTTCGCCGAGGCTGAGGGTAAAGAAGATCTGGCCGGCGGCGGTTAGCCAGACTTCGGCCTTCCTGAGCATTGAGAAGTCCGGGTTCCAGATGAAGGCCATCCCGTTGGAGATGTTGTTGGCCGGGAGAGTCGGGTCGGGGGTTCCCAGGGTGAGGACCCGAATGGCCAAAACGATGCCGAAGAGGAAGAGAAGGGGCATGCCGATCTTGGCCAGAACCTCGATCCCCTTGCTGATCCCTTTATAAAGGAAGAAGAAGTTCAGGGCCAGCGCCAAGGCGGTGAAGAGGAGGGCGGGGAGAAGAGAGCTTCCCGGCGTGACGCCCTGGTAGTTCTGGAGAAAGCTTCCCATGGCCTCTCTGGTGGTATGGCCGAAGTACTTTCCGGTGAGGGAGAACCAACCGAAGGAGAGACACCAGGATTCGATGAAGTTGTAGTAGACGACGATGGCGAAGGGGATGGTGATTCCCAAGGCGCCCAGGTATTTGGCGGCGGGGTGTTTCCACATGAGCTGGAGCATGCCTGGAGTTGTTCCGTGACCGCGGATCCCCCCGTAGCGGCCGATGGTCCACTCGATCCACATCATCGGAATTCCCAGAAAGACCAGGGCGCAGAAGTAGGGGATCAGGAAGGCGCCGCCGCCGTTGGCCGCAGCCTTGACGGGAAAGCGGAGGAAGTTCCCCAGACCGATGGCGTTGCCGGCGACGGCCAGGATCAGACCGATGCGGCTACCCCAGTGTTCCCTCTCCCCCTCGTCGGCCTTCAGCATCTGGCCGGGTTTCTTCTTGGCGGAGAGAACCTTGGTAAAACAGTAGAAGGTGAGGGCCGAGATGAAGCCCCAACCAAGGAGCAGGGAGAACCAGCCCCAGGGGTTGATGCCTTGGATCATGAAGGAATCCTCCTTGTAGAGAGATTTAAAAGGGTCTTCCCGGAGAGGGGAGCGGGACGCGGTCCCTTACATTCACAGAGAGCCTCTCCCCCTTTCTGTTGGAAAGGAGAAGGTTCCTGAGAGCGGAGAAACACCGAAGAGGAAGATTCTTCGTACGCTCCTGCGGGTAGCCGTGCCAACGGGCCTCCTTCGACTTAAGAGTTTAATTGTGATTATACGGGAGAAAGGGAAAAAAGTGAGCTCGAAAACGAAAAACCACCCTTTCCCCCCCAACCGAAAGGGGTTACAATCCTCTTTTGGAGGTTCCATGAAGAAGATCGCCGTCGTCATTCAACGCTTCGGCAGGGAGATCGTCGGAGGGTCGGAACTCTATGCCTTAAGACTTCTGGAGAAACTTTCCAACCGTTACTCTTTCACCGTGTACACGACCTGCGCCTTGGACTACCTGACCTGGGCGAACCACTACCCCTCCGGGGAGAGCCGCATCGGCGAGATCCGGGTCATCCGCTTCCCTGTCAGGACGCCGCGTAACATCGACCTTTTCAACCACTACATGGACGATCTCTTTCAGAAACCCTCCCTCACCGCAGAAGAGGAGCGGGAGTGGTTCCTCCGTCAAGGGCCATACTCTCCGGAACTGGTCGAGGCGGTGGAGCGGGAACAGGAAGAGTACGATCTCTTTCTCTTCTTCACCTACCTCTACTACCCGGTCGTGGAGTCGCTCCCCCGGGTTCATAGGCCCCGCGTCCTGATTCCCACGACCCATCGGGAGAGGCCGCTCTTCCTGGAGACCTCCCGGTCAACCTTCACCCTGCCCGAGGGTGTTCTCGCCCTGACCGACGAGGAGAGGGCCCTCATGGACGAGGTCTACCCCTCTCCCAAGGGACAGCTCAGGAGGACCGTGGGGGGAATCGGTATCGAACCTCCCGAAGAGATCGACCTCACCCCTTTCCTTGAGAGACACCGGCCTCTCTTCCCGTACATAACCTATCTGGGAAGGATCGACGAGGGAAAAGGGGTAGGGTGGCTTGTAGAGAAGTTTCGAGAGTTCGCCGCCCACAAACCCCTCCAACTCCTGTTGGTGGGGCAGAAAAACCTGACCCTCCCCAAAGATCCTCGGGTCCGTTGTCTAGGCTACCTTTCGGAAGAAGAGAAGTGGCAGGTCCTCAAGGGGGCGACCCTCTACGTTCACCCCTCCCGGTTCGAGAGCCTCTCTATCTCCATGCTGGAGGCCATGGCCGTGGGAACCCCCGTCCTGGTCAACGGGGAGAGCCCCGTTATGTTGGGACACGCCCTCAAGAGCAGGGCGGGACTCTACTACAAAGGGGAGGAGGAGTTTCGAGAGGCCCTTGGCTGGCTACTGGAGAACCCTGAGGCCCGGGAGAGGATGGGCCGCTCGGGAAGGGAGTATGTGAGGCGCAACTACTCTTGGAAGGCTCTACTGGAGAGGGTGACGGAGGCCTTGGAAGAGGTGATGGAGAAGACGGCCCCTTAAGAGGCCGTCTTCTCTTCGTGGAAGATCACACCGTCACGGATCTGGATGACCCGATCGGTCTGTTTGGCCACGTCCGGATCGTGGGTGACGATGACGATGGTGTTTCCCTGTCTATGAAGTTCATGAAAGAGGGCCATGATCTCTTTGCCCGTCTTCGAGTCGAGGTTTCCTGTCGGTTCGTCCGCTAGGATCAGAGAGGGGGAGTTGGCCAAGGCCCTGGCGATGGCCACCCGCTGTTGTTGACCTCCCGAGAGTTCCGTCGGCTTGTGGTGCATCCTCTCCTTCAGGTCCATCTGGCCGAAGAGTTCGTCGACCCGTTTCTCCCTCTCCTTCTTGGGGATTCCCGAGTAGATCAGGGGAAGCTCGACGTTGTGGAAGGCCTGGGCCCTGGGCAAAAGGTTGTAGTTCTGGAAGACGAATCCGATCTCCTTGTTCCGGATCTGGGCGGATTCGTCCTCGTCGATGGAGCTGACGTCTTTGCCTTTGAAGTAGTACTTCCCGTCCGAGGGGGAGTCCAGGAAGCCGAGGATGTTCATGAGAGTGGATTTCCCCGAGCCCGAGGGCCCGATGATGGAGAGTAACTCCCCTCTCTCTATCCCGAAGGAGACGCCCCGCAGGGCGCCTACTTCGGTCTTTCCCATCATGTAGATCTTCTTGAGGTCTTGGACCTGAATGAGAGTGTCCGTCATGATCAATCCTCGGGGTTGCCGGGGGAGTTGTCGCCCTTGTCTTTCTTGAAGTTCATGCGACCCTTGCCGGCATCTTGGACGGTGACCTTGATAGGATCGCCGTCTTTCAGGTTTCTCAGGTTCTTGAAGGGGCCAACGATCACCTTCTCCTTCTCCTTAACCCCTTTGATGATCTCAACGTCCATTTCGCCGCTGATCCCCTTCTGGACAGGGACGAACTTCGCCTTCCCGTCTCTTTCAACGAAGAGCCCTTCGAGCTCCTTCTTGGCGTCCTTCTCGTCTTCCCTGATCACGATGGCGGAGATGGGAACGCCCAGGACCTTGTCTTTCTTGGCGATAATGATATCCGCGGAGGCCGAGAGGCCGGGCTTGATGGTCTTCGGAGGATCCACCAGGGTGATCACGGTCTTGAAGGTCTTCGCCTGTTCGCTGCTTCCGGAGGAAGAGCTGCTGGTTGTGCTGGTCAGGGCGGAGCTTCCCACCTCTGTGACCGTGCCCTTGATCACCATGTCGGGGTAGGCGTCGACCTTGACTTCCGCACCCTGGTCCAGTTTTACTTTGATGATGTCCGTCTCGTCGACTTGAACTTCGACTTCCATGACCGACAAGTCCGCGATGGTCATCAGAATGGTTCCCGCGTTGTTCATCGTTCCGATCATGGCCATCTCGCCCTCTTCAACGTTGAGGGAGCTGACGATCCCATCGATGGGAGCGGTGATGAAGCTTTTGCTGATGGTCTTCTCGGAGCTCTTCAGAGCGGCTTTGGTCTCTTCGATCTTGTGAACGTAGGATTCGTAGGTGTGCTTGGCGTTCTCGTAGGCCAGTTTCGTCTCCTCGTACTTCTCGTCGGAGATTAGTTTGGACTCCCAGAGGGTCTTGTACCGTTTGTAGTCCCTCTGTTTGCTCTCGAGTACGGTTTTCTGCTGTTCAAGCTGAACCTGATAGTCGTTGTAGTTGGCCTTGGCGCGCTGGGCTTCCCACTCACTGAACTCGGAGTCTATCTTGATCAAGAGCTGGTCTTTCTTAACGTAGTCGCCTTCCTTCACCGTGATCTTCATGATACGGCCGGTGACGTCGGAGGAGATGTTAACGAACTTCTTGGGCTTGACCTCTCCCGTGGTGTTGACCTTCTCGACAAGGTTCATGGAGGTGACCGGCTGAACCCTGACTTCGGTGACCGCGCCTTTGCGACCACGAACGTTGAAGAAGATAATGATACCCACCACAACAGCGATCCCTGCAATGATGAAGCCTTTCTTCATCCTATACCTCTCTTTCTTCTGATCTGGAATTGGCGAATCATACTACGAAATACGGAAGGGGGTCTACTTTTGTTGCCAACCGCCCCACTTTTGTTTATAATTTTCTCCCATGTCCCTGAAGCCAAACCTGAAGAGAACCCTCTTCCCCCTGTTGGTCATCTTTCTTTTTCCCTGTCTGAGAGCCGCTCTCGACGAGTACCCCATCCTCTCCACCGAGATCAAGATGAGCTCTTTCTTCGGCGAATCCCGGGAGAACCACTTCCATGGAGGGGTAGATTTCAGCACCTTCGGGAAGTTGGGCCTCCCCGTCATGGCCGCCGAGGATGGGTATATCTACCAGTTGACCTCGAAGTTTTACGGTTGGGGCAAGGTGGTCTACATCCGCCACAAGGACTTCGTCTCCCTCTACGCCCACCTGGACCGTTTCGAAAACGAGAAGTTCGGGCTCCAGAGACTGGCCGATGCCGCCGCCGCCAAGGGAGACGGGAGGTACATCGGGGATCTTCTCCTTCCGGGCGAGGGGATTCCCGTGAAGAAGGGTGAGGTGATCGCCTATTCGGGAAACACCGGCGCCGGGTCGGCCCACCTCCACTTCGAGCTTCGGGACTTCCACGGAGACCCGATCTCCCCCTTCAAGGTTCTTCCCCTTCACGACTCCCTGGACCCGGAGATCGGTTTTGTCCGGATGATTCCTCTGGAAGCGCTCTCCCTTCTGAACGGAGGCATCGAACCGGTGATACTCAAGCCTCTGGGTGGGCGGAACGGAGGCTCCCCGACGGTTGTGACGGGGGCTTTCGCTCTTCAGTTTTCCGCCTGGGATCGGAACCGTATCGACGATCGGACCGGAATCGCCGGGTGGAAGTTCTTCGTCGATGGGGTTCCGATCTGCGACATGCTCTTCGACCGTCTGCCCTTCGGGCAGAACGGGGAGACCGCCTTGATCTTCGATATTCCGGGGACATCCTACTGGTACGACCGCTTCCTCTACCGAGGGTATCCCTACAACGGGGAGTGGGCCGGAAAGACCTTGAAAGACCCGGAGGCTCTCTTCGCCTCTCTCGAGGAGGGGGAGCATACCTTGACCCTGGAGGTGTTTGACTTCGCCGGAAACAAAGCCTCCCGCTCCTACCTCTTCCGCAAGGTCGATCCCCGCAAGTATGGGAAGGCGACGCTTCAGAAGAGGAGCAAGAGTCTCTTCTTCCTTCGTTTTCCCTTCGCCCTCCCCGAGACCCTGGAGGTGCAGATCAAGGCTGTGGGTGGTTTCCGTCCCCTTCCCTTCTCCTCTATCTCCGGAGGGATCCTCTTCCAGCTGGCTCCTCCCTACGGGGAAGAGAAGTTGAGGCTTCGTTTCAGGGATACTCCCCTCTCCCCCTGGATGAACCTCGCCTTCCCCTGGACCTCCAAGGAGGTCGAAGGGTTCCAAGTGGAGAGAAAGAGGGATTGGATAGAGATCGACTCCCTCGTGAGCGGTCGCGTTCTCTTGAACGGACGGCAGGAGAGGCTGGAGAGGGGGAGGACACTGATTCCCGATCCCCCCGCCGGAGGAGCCCTGGAGGTTGAGGTTTCCAAAGGGAGAGCCCTCTTCCAGCTCCCCGCCCGGGAGAGCGGAGAGCTGAAGACGCGAATCCTCGGCGCTCAGCTTGTGGAGGAGAGCCGTCAACAACCCCTGGACGACTCCCTGACCTCGGGCCTCTGGAGCTACCGCCAGGGGGTGGTGGACAACAAAACCTTCTTCCTTGTTCCTAAAGGGGGGGAGAGAAGGGTCGAGAGGGAGGGGAACCTGGAGCTTCTCTTCGACTCCCAGAGCCTCTTTCAGGACTTTCTCTTCCGTCTCGACAACCTGACCCCCTCGATTCCCCGGGGCCTCATCCCCTTAGGGAAGGCGTGGACGATCTCTCCCGAAGACGAACCCTTCCGGGGTAGGGGAGGGGTAAGGCTCCGCATGCTTCTCCCGCCGGGGACGAACCAACAACAGGTGGCCATCTTCCGGTTCCGTAGGACCACGGGGCGATGGACCGTTGCCGGAGAGAAGGTGAACAACGGATGGGTTGAAGCGGAGATCTGGAAGGGAGGTCCCTACCTCCTCATGGCGGACCGTTCGGCTCCGGCGGTGCGGATCGTCGGCCTTCGGAAAGGGGCGGTCTACCGCCGTCTCGGTACGGTCCGAGCCCTTCTCTCCGACCAGGGGAAGGGGATCGACTACACCACGACCTACTTTATCTTGAACGGTGAGAGGGTCTGGGCCGAGTACGACCCCGACAGCGGGGGGATGAGCGCCGACCTCTCCTCTCTCACGGTCAAGGGGAAGAACACCCTGGTGGCGACGGTGAAAGACTACGCCGGGAACGAAAGCCGTCAGACCCTGCTCTTCCGCATTCGCTGACCATGATCGTCAGACCCACCCTTCTTCTTGATTCCCGCCGGGTGGAGCGGAACATCGAAACCATGGCAAGGAAGGTCCAAGGGGAGGCGGTTCGTTGGCGGCCCCACATGAAGACCCACCAATCCGCACAGATCGCGGAGCTTTTTCGGCACCGCGGCGTGGAAGCCATCACGGTCTCCTCCCTCTCCATGGCCAAGTACTTTGCCGACCACGGGTGGAGGGACATTCTGGTCGCCTTCCCGGTGAACCTCCTGGAGAGGGAGCTCCTTGTTGAACTCGCCTCTTGCGTCCATCTGGGACTCCTTGTAGACTCTCCTCTCCCCCTCTCTCAGTTGGCCTCCTCTCTGGAGAGCCTCCTCTCTGGAGAGCCCGGTCGATCTCTGGATCAAGATCGACGTCGGCTACCGGAGGGCGGGACTCTCCTGGGATGACGAGAAGGGCGTACTCTCTCTGGCGGAGGAGATCATGCAGAGGCCTTGCTTCAGGTTCCGGGGCTTTTTGACCCACGGCGGCCAGACCTATTCGGCCGGTTCCCCTGAGCGAATCCGAGAGATCTTCCGGGAAAACCTTGACAGGATGAACTCCCTCAAGAGAGCCTTCTCCCTCAGGTTTCCCCGAGTCGGCGTGGAAATCTCCGTCGGAGATACTCCGGGCTGTCGGTTGGCGGAGGGGTGGAGGGGAGTCGACGAAGTGAGGCCGGGTAACTTCGTCTTCTACGACCTTCAACAACTCTCCCTCGGGGTCTGTTCACAGGAGGAGATCGCCTTGGCCGTGGCCTGCCCTGTGGCCTCTCTCTACCCGGAACGCTCCCAGGGGCTCCTCTACGGCGGGGCCGTCCACCTTTCAAAGGATACCTTCTTGGACGCTCAAGGCCGGAGGCTCTACGGGTGGGTCGTCCCCTTGAGAGAGGAGGGTTGGGGCAGGGTGGAAGAGGGGGGCGGGCTCCTCTCCCTCTCCCAAGAGCACGGTCTCTTCGAACTGACTCCCCCTCTGGCCGCCTCTCTTCGTGCGGGCGGCCTGGCCGCCGTCCTTCCCGCCCACTCCTGCTTGGCCGTATCCGCCCTGGGGGCCTATCAGACCCTGGATGGGAGGTCGGTGGAGAGGCTGAGAGAGGCATGACCGCTTAGAAGCAATAAATAGGATGAACTAGAGATAAATAATTAGATTTAAAACGGTTTAAAGGCCTATTATTTAATGGATTGAAGGTATTTAATGAATATTATGCTGTATTGATTATTTTTAAAAGTTTTAGCCGGAAGCCTCTACCGAGGAGAGAACCTTGGTAGGCGATTCAGGAGGAGGGGTCGGAGGGCCGCTTCCCCTGAAATGGGAAGTAGGGTTTTGAAGGGAAACGGGAAGAGGGGGGTCTCTCCGGCTGAGTCTCGCTCCAGAGGGAAAAGAGCTCTTCCACCAGGGGGTGGCAGGTCCTCCCCTGGCAGGGTCCCATTCCGGTCCTCGTGAAGACCTTGAGGAAGGAGAGGTTGTCGCACCCGAGTTCGAAGGCCTCTCTGACATCTTTCAAGGAGACCTCTTCGCAACGGCAGAGGATCGTCTCGGGAGGAAGGTTCCCGAAAAGCCCCTTAGGGAAAGGGTAAACCGTGTTCAAGGCCCGGCTGTAGCGAAGGGCCCCTCGGCGGCGACGGATCAGCCCCTCTTTACGCTTCGTCAGGTCCGAGTCCTTCCGTCCCAGGTCTTCCATGAGGGAGAGGGCCGCCAGCTCGCCTTCCAACAAGGCCTTCTCGGCTCCCCCCACGCCGGTGACTTCGCCCGCGGCGTAGAGCCCCGGAAGTGAGGTGTGTAGATCGTCCAGCGTGGGAACCACCCATCCCCCCAAGGAGGGGTCTCTCTTGAGAGGGACCTCCAGGAGGGAGAAGAGCTCCGTGTTCGGGAGAAACCCTCCGCTGATAGCCGCTGTGTCCGTCTCGAAAGAGCGTCTGGAACCGGGGATCTCTTCGCCTCTCCTGTTTACTTTGGCGATGGTCACCCGTTCAAGCTTTCCGTTCCCTTCTGCGGCGACAAGCCTCTCGGAGAAGTGGGGAACCGCTCCCTTACGCAGGAGGTCCTCCATGTAGACGAAGCCTTCGACGGTTTTAGAGGGGAGGGAAGCCAAGGCGAGGGCGAAGGGAAGCTGGGAGGCGATTCCGCGTTCCTCCAGGAGACGTACCACCTCTCCCCCTCTCTTGACGATTTCGGCGGCCGCGGAGAAGAGGAAGGGCCCTGTGCCGGCGACGACGGTTCGGCGGCCCGGGAGCTTTCCGCCCTCTTTGAGAAGGAGCTGAACCCCTCCGGCGGCCATGACGCCGGGGAGAGTCCACCCTGGGAAGGGAAAGAGCCTCTCACGGGTTCCGGTGGCGATGATCAGACGGTCCGTCTTCACCTGGAGGAGTCCCCCAGGGCTTTGGAGAGCCAGGGTGAAACCCCTCTGGAGGGAGAGGAGCGTCGTCGCAGACATCACCGTGAGGGAGGGGAGAGAGGGAAGCTTTTCTATGAGGGAGAGACCGGCCCTCTTTGCCGGGGGCATCCACCCGGAGAGGGGTAAAGGGCCGGAGGGGGGGCGTCTCAGGTACTGCCCTCCGGTCTGGTGGTTCTCGTCGACCAGGAGGGTCTCTACTCCGTGGGTGGCCAGTGTGACGGCGGCCTTCAATCCGGTTGGTCCTGCGCCGATAACGACGACTTCAAAGGTGTCTTTCATCTTGAGAGTTTGACCTTCATTCCTTCGCAGACAGTGGTTTGACACGAGCGAACCCCTGGGACGCCGTCGATCTCGACGAGACACTCGAAGCAGACACCCATGAGGCAGAGAGGGGAACGGGGCTCCCCCTTTTCAGGGCTCTTCCGGAAAGAGGTGTACCCGGCTGCCAAGAGGGCCGAAGCGACACTCTCTCCCCGTTGAGCCTCGACTTTCCGATCGTTGACCCAGAGGGTTACAAGCTCACCCGCCGGGGGTTTCTGTTTCACTTCCATGGTTCGTTTCTCCCTAAGAGACAATGTAGCACAAACTCTCGGAGATTGGCAAGGAGGCGCCGGCCCTTCTTGATAGGAAAGAGAGTAAAGCCGGGAGAAACACGGAGAACCCTCTTGAGGTCACTTTCTCCGGGATGTGAGGGGGGAGAGCTCGTCGTAGAGTCTGAGCAGAGGCCTGTTCGTCTGGGTGTAGTGGTAGAGTTCGGCCCTCTCTCTCGCTTGACGGCCTAAAGAGAGCCTCTCCTGGGGGTTGTCGACGAGGTTCTCCAGGGCTTGGGCGAGCGTCAGCGGCTCTCCCGGGGGGACAAGAACGCCTGCCCCTTCCAGAATCTCAGGGATTCCTCCCGTTCTGGAGGCGATCGAGGGGATTGCGTGGGCCAAGGCGTCCAGGAGGGAGGTACCGAGACCCTCCAGGAGGGAGGGTTGAAGGTAGATATCCAGAGAGGAGAGATACCTGTGGGGCTTCGGGAGGAAACCCATGAGGCGGAACCTCTCCGGAGAATCCAGAGTGGAAATGGCTTCGCTCAGCTTCTCCCTTAAAGGACCCTCTCCGGCGATGGAGAAGAAAAGTTCCTTGTGATGCTTCATCAGGAGGGAGGCCGCCTGGACCATGACGATATGGCCCTTGTGGTCGACGAGGCTGCCGACGGCACCGACGTGGATCGCCCCGCTGGGGATTTCCAACTCTCTGCGGGCCTCTTCAGGGGAAGGGAAGGGGAGGCCTTCGTCGGGGTCGATCCCCGAAGGGATCAGGACCAACTTGCTCCTTTTCAGGCCCCCTTTGAGGAGTTCCCTCTCCACGGCCTGGGAGATGGCCACCACTCTCGAGAGAGAGCCGTACTTCAACCTGGCCGATAGGGGGGAGACAGGGAAATCGACACGTCTCGTGGCAACGGTGGGGAGAGGGGAACCTCCGGTGGCCAGGAGAACGGGGGTGACGCTTCGGGAGTCGTGAACGTGAACGATATGGGGGGAACAACTTCGGAGGATCCTCTTCAGGAGAAGAACCGAGGGGAGGCTGAACTCCCTGCGCAGTCTCCACTGGAAGAGGGAGAACCCCTCTTCCCTAGCCTTCAGGGCCAAGGGAGAATCTTCGTAGGCGAGGAGAACCGTCTCCAGCCCCGCTTCTCTCTGGGCCCTCAGATGGAAGAGAACCTGCCGTTGCCCCCCTCTCCACTCACGGCCCGAATCAACGTGAAGAATCTTCACCGTTCTCCAACTCCCAGAGGCGGACCTCGCGGATAAAGACGTAGTAAGAGGAGAGCGCGGCGATCAGAAGGCCTCTGAAACCGTCCAGAAAGCCTCTCTTCCAGAGGTAGTGGCGAAGGAAGCGTGTGGGCGGGTGGAGGAGAAGCCTGCGAAGGCTGAAGGTTTTTCCTTCATCCCTCAGCCTGAGAGCTCCGAGGCCGCTGTAGAGGTTGATCTTGGCCAGATGGGCGGCGAGGTCTTGGTAGGGGTAGTGAAGAAGGTCGCCCCGAAGGGTTTCGGAGAGCTTTCCCCGAAAGGAGAAGCCCTCGTGAACGTGTTTCCCCGTGAAGGTCCCCGTGCCCTTCCGGAAGAGCCGGACCTTTCTGTCGGGGTACCACCCTGAGTGGCGGATAGGACGTCCCCAATAGTGGGCCAGCCTGTTGATGCGGAAACCGTCCACTCGCTCCGGTCCGCCCTCTTGGGGGAAGGCTCTCTTGATCCCCTCGATCTCCTGTGAGAGGGTGGGGGAGAGGCGTTCATCGGCGTCGAGGACGAAGACCCAGGAGTGAAGAGCCTCCTGAAGGGCGTAATTCTTCTGGGTCGTGTAGTCGGTCCAGGGGTGTTCAAGAACTCTGGCCTTACCGTTTCGGGCGAGCTCTACCGTCTTGTCCGTGGAGCCGCTGTCAACGATCAAGATCTCATCGGCCACCGGGGCGAGGTTGGCGAGAAGCTCCGGAACGTTCTTCTCTTCGTTTCGGGTAATGACGCAGAAGGAGATTCTCACTCCCTCTCCCTACTTCGACCAGTAAGGGGTCGTGTTTGTTCCCGATTGAGTCAGTTTCTTGAGGCGCCTGCCGTTGTAATCCATGATGTAGAGTTGAGCGGTGCCTTGGATGGTTGAGGAAAAAACGATATGGCGGCCGTCGGGGCTCCAGGAGGGGTTCTCGTTCCTCCCCCCCTCCGTCAACTTGCGGACGGTTTGGTCCCTGAGGTTGTAGAGGTAGATGTTGAACTGGTTCTCGATCCGGGAGACGAACATCAGGCTCTCCCCGTCGGGGCTCCAGGCGGGAGAGTCGTTGTAGTGACCCTCGAAGGAGATCTTCCGGATGTTGCTTCCATCCCTGTTCATGACGTAGAGCTGGGGCGAACCCCCTCTGTCGGAGATGAAGGCGATCTCCTGGCGGTTGGGTGAGAAGTCCGGAGAGGAATCGATGGAACCGTGAAAGGTGATCTGTTTGGACCCGTCGCCGCTACCGTCGGCGGTGTAGATCTCGGCGTTGCCGCTACGGGAAGAGGTGTAGGTCAACTCTGAGCCGTCATGGCTCCACTTGGCTCCGTAGTTTGTCCCTCCCCGGGCCAAGAGCTTCGTCCTTCCCGTCGTGAGGTCCTGGATGTAGAGGTCCGGGCGGCCGGAGCGGTAAGAGGTATAGGAGATTCGGTTCTTGTCGGGAGAGATGGCGGGGATCATCTCGATGTAGGTGTTGTCTGTGAGACGAACCTGGTTGTACCCGTCGTAGTCCATCATGTAGACCTCTTTGTTCCCGTCCCTGTTGGAGATGAAGGAGATCTTAGAGGTGAAGATGGGCTTCTCGCCGAAGGCGGTCATCATGGCGTCCGCCGCCTTGTGGGAGATCGTTCGGGCGATGGAGGAACGCCCCGAGTATTTCTTGCCGAAGATCATCTTCTCGGTTTTTACGTCGTAGACGCCCATCTCGTAGACGATTTCGCCGGCGGTTCCCTCCTTCACCTGGGTCGTCACGAGAACCTTCGCCCCGATGGACTCCCAGTCCTTGTAGAAGATCTGGTTGGGGTCGAGAGGGCGGATAAAACTGTAAAACCCGTCGGGAACCTCGCTGAAGACGAGGGAGAACGCAAGGTCCTCCTTCAGGACGGCGAAGATGTAGTTTCCCGTTTTGACCACCTCAGGGTTCGATGATGTGAAGATCGGCTTCGGAAGCGCGACACTGATCATGGGGACCCCTTTTTGAACCGTGATTCCCACCTCTTTCTGCGCGCGAAGGGGAAGAGTCGCAAGGAGAAGGAAGAGGGAGATGAGGAGTAGGGGAAACTTTTTCATGGTGACCTCGCTTTAAGGTTTCTCCTCCCCTCCGTAGATGAACTGGGTGAACACGGAGAGGTAGGGGTCGGGAAAAGATGTGGGAAGGGGAGGAAAGGGGCTGGAATAGCGGACGGCGCGTTGGGCGGAGATGTCGATGCTCTCGGTTCCGGAGCTTTTCTCGATCTCCAGGTCTCGAACCATGCCGTTGCGTTGAATCTTGAAACGAACCACGACGACCGCCTGACCGTTCTTTCTGTCACCTCCGCCGGTGAGCCAGTTGGCGGTGAGCCTGCCCCGGATGATCTCGATGTAGTAGGCGTAGGGGAAGTTTCCCAGCAGGGGCGGACCGTCGCCGACTCCGTTCCCCGTGCCTGTTCCCATGCCGCTTCCTCGTCCCCCTCCGCTGCCTCCACCGATTCCGAAGCCCACACCCGCAGAGGGGTTCCCTCCGGGGAGGTTCGCTTCGCCTTGGATATACTTATCGTAGACCTCCTCCAAGGCGCTCTTCGTTACGGTCGGTCTCTTCTGTTTCTCCGCCGGCCTTCGGATCGTTTCCTGCTTTGCCGGCTCCACGGGCTTGTTCCTCTCCTTGGGGGCCTTGGCAACAGGCTTGGAGTAGGTCATCTCAGGTTTTGTGGTCGGTTGGTCCTGTCGGGTTCTGGGCGCGGCCAAGTCCCGCATGGAACGGCTCTGTGGAGGCGGGGGAACAACTTTTCCGGGCGAGGCTTTCCCCGCGGGCTTGGGGGAGACGGGGGTCGGTGAGAGGGAGCGTCCGGATCCTCCCCCTCCTCCGGAGAAGTTCATCAGATCAACGTAATAAGTTGTCGACTTCTTGGAAAAATGCCCCTGAAAGGGTTTTCCGATGATGACTCCGAAGACGAGGGTGTGGAGGAAGAGGGAAAAGCCGATCCCGACCTTGAAAAGCTGTTCTTGATGCCTTTCGGTCATGGTTTCTTCGTCTTCTTCGGGGCGACGATGACTCCTACTTTTTCAATACCCGCACCCTTGATGGTGTCCAAAACTTGGACGACATAACCGTAGGGAACGGAAGAATCCGCCTCTAAATAGACGACTTTTTGATCCCGCCCGGCGAAGAGGTTCTTCAGAGAATCCTGCAAAAGGTTGATGTTCGTGTTGACTTTGTTGACGTAGACGTAACGGTCCGGCGTTATGGAGACGACCACGTCGTCGATCTTCTTGATCTCTTGGGCTTTGGCTACGGGCAGGTTCACCTTCATGCCGGACTTCATCATCGGGGCGGTTACCATGAAGATGATCAGGAGAACCAGCATGACATCGACCAGAGGGGTGACGTTGATCTCCGATAGGGAACCGTTGATCTTCTTCTCCGCGAAGGAGCGCCTGGCGGCCATTGGTTAGAACTTAAGCCTCTGGAAGAGGCTCGTGACTTCGAGGAGGAAGTTCTCGCCTAGAGTCGTGAACTGTCGGATTCGGTGAAGAAGGAAGTTGTAGGCGATGACCGCGGGAATGGCCGCAAGAAGCCCGGCGGCGGTGTTGATCAACGCTTCGGAGATCCCCGGTGCGACCGTGGCCAAGTCAGCGGAACCCTGGAGTCCGATCTCCCGGAAGGCGTCCATGATCCCCCAGACCGTGCCGAAGAGACCGATGAAGGGGGTGACCGTGGCGGTGGTGGCCAAGAAGGTGATTCTCCTTTCAAGGCTCTCCACCCCATCGTTGAGGCGGTGTGTGACCAGCCGCTCGATGATGTCGAGGTTGATTCTCTTCTCCTCTTGATTTCCCTGGGCGCGGACCTGGGACGCCGCTTCCTGGTAGGCGCTTATGAAGGCGTCGCCGAGAATGGTGTCGGAAGATTTCTGAGAGGCCAGGTAGATCTCCTGAAGGTTCTTCGCCTTGGAGAAGCTCTTGAAAAAGCGTCGGGAGGCCTGGAGTTCACCGGTGATCACCTTCCATTTGAAGAAAACCACCGCCCAAGAGGCGACGGAGAAGAAGAGGAGAAGCAGAAGAACCAGCTTACCGACGAAACCGATTTGAAGGAAGAAATCGACGAGGTTCAACGTCGTCTTCGCCGATCCTCCGAGAGTCTGAGCATCAGGTATATACATTTGTCCGTTTTAGCAGAGAAGCCCCATTTTGTCAAGTCTGGCGCCCTCTTCACATCCCCTTGTAGCCTTTTACCACCGATCCGGGTATAATCCGGAGGTTGGCCTGACATGAAAGAACTCTCCCTTTCCCATCTGGGCGCCCTTGTGCTCTCCCTTCTTCTCTGGGGAACGACCTTCCCCGCTCTGAAAGGGATCCTCTCCATGCCGGGCAACCCTCCTCTGGCGCTCTTCTTCTACCGGTACTTTGACTCTACGGTAATTCTTGTCATCGTGGTCCTTATCATGAAGAGGGGCCGATCTCTTAGATGTCCCTTCCGTTATTACTTACTCGGAATCCTGAACTTCTTTGCCATGGCCTTTCAAATGGAGGGTCTCGTCTTAACGACGGCGACGAAGGGAGCCGTCCTCAGCCAGATGGTGATGGTGGTGGTTCCTTTTCTCTCCTTTCTCCTGTTGGGCGAGAACTTCTCTCTTAGAAAACTTCTGGCGGTTTTCGGAGCCCTCTCCGGGGCGGTCATGATCTCCACGAACCTGGACTTTTCGGGGTTGTTGGTCCGCAACTCCTTCCAAGGGGATCTGCTCGTGAGCGCCTCGGTGCTCTTCTGGTCCCTCTACATCGTCCTGACCCGGAAATGGGCGTCCCATGCCGACCCCATCTCCCTTCTCTGGGCATCCCAGATTCCCACCGTCCTGCTCGCGTTCCCCGCTTGCCTCTTGACCGGGCAGGTTCACTTGACCCGGCAGGGGCATGGCGCGGCTCTTTTTCTGGGGCTGATCTGCAGCTTGGTTACTACCGTACTCTACAACTACTCGTTGCGTCGGATCGATGCCACAACCTCGACGATCCTCGGCCCCATTGAACTGATCACGGCTCTGCTCATCTCGCTGTTCGTCTTGGGGGAGGGGTTTACCCTTGTGGAGACCGCCGGTTCGATGATCGCGCTGTGTGCCGCCCTTTTCGCCGTGGTTCCAAGTCCGGCGCGCTTTCTTCCCCGTCCCCGGAAGTTCTGGTAGAATAGGAGTCGGGCCAAGGCCCAAGGCTGGAGAGGAGGAGAGAGTGGAGGGGACTATCGATCGGGACATACTCTACTTTACCGATGACTCTTTCTCGTTTTACCTGATCCTGGGGGAGCCCACTCTCCTTGTCGATTCCGGGCTCCTCTCGAGAGTCGAC
>JAMOAD010000237.1 GCA_023621955.1 Acidobacteriota bacterium | reverse complement strand
ATACGGGGGATCAGGGAATCCAGGCAACGGTAAGAGATGAGCAGTGTCCAGAAGAAGAAGGGCAGAAGGAAAACTTTGGGAAGGAGGTAGCGGATGGCCAGAAGGCAAAGAACGAGCCAGGAACCGGCCCTCAGGAAGTCCAGAGGGAGGAGGGCCTCGGTCCAGGAAGAGCAGAAGAGGGGAAGAGAGAGCACTCGAAGGAGAAAGAGAATCCCCAACCCCCTCTTCACAGAGGGGAGAGAGAGAAGGAGGGGGATGAGAGAGAACCAGAAGAGGTGAAAGACCAGCTCCCCCCTCTCCCTTCCCCGGGAGGGAGGGAACCCCCCTGTAGCCTCCTCCAGCGTCAAGAGGATGAGGGGATCCCCTTGGGGGCTTCTCAGGAGCGTTTGCCTCTTCCCTCCCCGGGCGTCGGGATGTCTCCTCTCGAGGCCCTTCCAACGCCCCCTCTCCTGCCAGGGGATATACTCGAGGAAGACTCCCGCCCGATCTTGGGGGAGGAGGAGCTCCCCGCCCCTCTGACGCGTTAAAGGGTCTACTGTGGCCAAGGAGATGTAGCGAACCCTCTCGCCCCTTCGAAGGCCAAGGTAAGGAACCTCTTCGTTCAGAAGCAAGAAGGGACGGTTTTCGGGCAACCCCTGAGGATCCACCAGAGGAACGTCCCCTCGCCAGGTGAGAGGACTCGCCTCCCTCCAAAGCTCCTCCCCGTACCGGGAAGGGTCCGTTCCTGAGAGATCCTCGATCAGAGAGAGAAGCCGACCCTTCGTCTCCTTGACCCTTCCGGCGTCCACCCTCTCTTGAGAAGGGACGAAGAGGGGTCGCAAGAAAAACGATCCGAAAAGGAGGACCCCAAGAGGCAAAAGGAGGAGGAAGAGTCGGCGCCTTTTCAATATCTGAGCAGGGAGAAGAAGGGGTAAGAGGAGAAACGGTCCCTTCCCTTGAGGAAGTTGAGTTCCACCAAGAACTCCACCGCCGCCACGGTGCCCCCGAGTTGCTCGACCATCTTGCAGACAGCTTCGGCGGTTCCCCCTGTGGCGACCAGATCGTCCACGATCAGAACGCGGTCACCCCGGTTGAGGGCATCCTTGTGGATCTCCAGAGAATCCTGCCCATACTCCAGGTCATAGGAGATCTTCACCGTCTCCGCGGGCAGTTTTCCAGGCTTACGGACCGGCACGAACCCCGCGCCCAGGCGGTAGGCCAAGAGGGGCGCGAAGATAAACCCCCTGGACTCGATCCCGATGACCTTGTCGACCTGAATGTCCTTCACCTTCTCGTAAAGGGCGTCAATGGCCGCCTTGAACCCCTCTTTATCCTTCAGCAGTGTGGTGATGTCCTTGAAGAGAATCCCCGGTTTGGGAAAATCCGGTACATCCCTGATGTAACTCTCTAGATTCCGCATGAAAGCCTCCTTGAGCACTATGAAAAACCATACCCAAGAGGGAGCGAAAAAGCAAGAGCCACAACAATTTTTCCTGCCCACTCCTTCGAAAGACGCAGCCCCGTGGCTAAACCGGAGATGAACCCAGAAAGAGGGGCGTAGATCGGGAAGAAGCGCAGAAAAAACGGGGGATGAAGGTTACTGGTTGAACTTCTTGTGGAGCAGTTGCTCCAAGAACTCCTCGCCCACCAAGACATCCCGGGGCTTGCTCCCCTGCCCGGCTCCGACGATTCCCTGCTCTTCCATGATCTCCACGTAGCGGGCGGCCTTGTTGTAGCCGATCTTCATCCGTCTCTGGAGAAAGGATGCCGAAGCCTTTCCCGTGGTGACGACGATCTTGACGGCTTCGATAAACTCGGGATCGTTGACGTCTACTTCGCCTCCCTCCTCGTCGCCTCCCTCACTCACCGGAGGAGCGAGAATTATCTGGGAATCGAACTTCGGTTTGCTCTGGGAACGCACGAACTTGACGCACCGGGCGATCTCTTCCTCGGAGACATAGGAGCCGTGGACCCTGATCAAAGCCTGAGAGGCCGGGGGCATGAAGAGCATGTCCCCTTTCCCGAGGAGCTTCTCCGCACCGGGGCTGTCGATGATCGTGGCGGAGTCGTGTCGGGAGGGAACGGTCAGGGCGATCCGGGAAGGGAGGTTGTTCTTGATCGTGCCGGTGATCACGTCCACCGACGGCCTCTGGGTGGCGAGGATGAGGTGTATCCCCGCGGCCCTGGCCATCTGGGCGAGACGGGCGATAGAGTTCTCCACATCCTTGGAGGCCACCATCATCAGGTCGGCCAACTCGTCGATGATGATGATGATGTAGGGCATCAGGACGAGATCCGCCTCGGTGATCCCTTCGGGCATCTCTCCCCGGCCCTCCTTCAGATCCTTGACCTTCCGGTTGTACATCTTGATGTTCCGGGTCTGGAAAGAGGCGAGAATCTTCAGCCTCTTCTCCATCTCGTAGATCCCCCACTTCAGCGCCTGGGAGGCCTCCTTCGGGTCGAGGACGATCTTGGTCAGAAGGTGGGGAAGCTGCTCGTAGAGGCTGAACTCGAGTCTCTTGGGATCGACCAGGATAAACTTCACCTCTTCCGGAGTCGCCCGGTAGAGTATGCTCAGGATGATGGAGTGGATCGCCACGCTCTTGCCCATCCCCGTCGCCCCGGCGATGAGCAGATGGGGCATAGAGTCCAGGGCCGTCACCACGGGCGTCCCCCGAACGTTCTTCCCCAACGAGAAGGTCAGAAGGCTCTCGGAGTCCCGAAAGACCGGATTCTCGAGGATCTCCCTGAGGTTGATGAGCTGACGTTTGTAGTTGGGAATCTCGATTCCCAGCGTCGCTTTTCCCTTGATGCGGCTGATTCTGACGTTCTCGGCCTTCAAGGCCATGGAGAGATCCTCCGCCAGGGAGATGATCTGGGCGATCTTCACGCCCTTCTCGGGGAGGTACTCGAAGGTGGAGATCACCGGCCCGGGGTGGTACTCCACAACTTTACCCTCGATGTTGAACTCCCGGAGCTTCTCCTCGATGATGGTCTTCTTGACGTTCAGCTCTTGACTGTCCACGACGGGGCCCTTCTCCGAGGGGAGATCGAGAAGGGAGAGGGGGGGAAGCTCGTACCCTTTCTTCCCCTTCTCCGTTGGCTTGCGCAGATCCTGAGGACGGGGGGTGAGAAGGATCTTCTTGGGGGTTTGTGCGGGAGGAGGAAGGTTGAGACTCTCCTCATGTCCGTCCAAGGAGAAAGAGGTCCCTCCGTTCCCCTTCTCCTCCTCCCAGGGAAGGGGGTTCCCTGTCATAGGCAAGGGAGAGAGCTTCTCCTCCTGAAGTCCTGAAGCGGAGGGTTTCTCCAGAATCCGTGAGTCCACCGGGAGAGGGAGGTCCGCCTCCAGAGGCAAACCGGCGACGGGAGAAAGAGGCACTTCCGGCTGAGGAGGGGATTTGGTCCTCTTGGAAGGGGGTCGCTCTTTGGCTTCGTCCGCCGTGGCCCGCCGTTTCCTCTCCCTCTGAATCTCCGATCTCTGTTTGAGGAAGCGAAAGAGGGCGATCAGCCTCGCCAGGGTCCTGCGGAAGGAGAAGTGGAAGGAGAGGATCAGGGCGAGACAGAGAACGGTGAGGGAGACCAAGGAGACTCCCAAAGGCTTGAAGAGTCTCTCCCCTGTAATGGAGAGGAACTGTCCCACCTGACCGCCGCTGAGAAGCTCCTTGGTCCGGAAGGGGAGCGTGGGAGAGAGAAGGTGGAGGATGGTCCCCGCCGAGAGAAGGAGGAGAAGGGTTCCCGCCACCCTGTCCCAAGGAAAGAGGCGCCCTTCCCGAACCACGAAGAGGCGGTAGGAGGCGATCAGGAGAAGGGCGATCAGGAGATAGGCGGGGAGACCGAAGAGGCCGAAGAAGAGGTCTGCAGTCCAACTCCCTACGGGACCGAGGATGTTCTTCACCTGGTTGCTCGAAGAGGTGAAGAGTCCCGGATCTTGAGGGTCGAAGGAGAGAAAGGAGAGGAGGAGGAAGAGGGAGAGGAAGAAGAGGAAGATTCCCGTCCCTTCCTTGGTGAGCTCTCTCTTATCGTCCATTTTCTTCATTATAGCAGAACTCGCCTCCAGACCGGAAGAGTCTCCGCTGTTCCGGCGAAAGGGGTGAAAAGGGCGTCAGCTCTTTTCCTCGGGGACAAAGTAGCTGTAGAGGAAGGCCAGAAAACTGGCCACCATCCCGATGGTCCCGTAGAATCTGGAAGCGAAGAGGAAGAGGAGAAGAAAGCCGAAAAAGCCCAGTATGGCTCCGCCTCGGAGGTTTTCCCCCTTCACTCTCCGTTTGTTGATCTTGACGTTAGGGTCCAGGAATGAACCGCAGTTGGTGCAGTAGGGGTGGGACTCCTTGTACTCCTGGTCCACCCCGCAGTTGGAACAGGGAAAGATCTGCTTTTCGATCCCTTCCTTCTCTTCTCTCTTCTGAGTCTCTACGCTGTTATCCATTCTCTCCATCCTCTCGGAACCCGGTCAGGGTCTCTCCTCTCCGTCCAAGCCCCTCCCATCGGGACGTCCCTCTCCAGGGGAAGGGGCTCTGAAGAAGCGACAAGGAGGACGGGGGTCCACCCCTCCCCTCTCTTCAAACCGGTCTCCATCGGAGAGTATACCACCGAAGTGGGGCTTCTTCCCAGAGGGATCCCTCCCCCGTTGCGTCTACGGGGGCTCAGCCGACGATGGCGTCAACCATGGAGGGACCGGGGATCTCGACGACGATCCTCTGGGGAGCGCACAGAATCTTCTGCCCGGCGTTCCCGATGGCTCCCTTGTGGACGCAAAGCCTGTTGCGGCAACCGCTCTCTTCGGCCCAGATTCGCCCGGAGCGGCTGACAAGCTTCATCTCCCCCCAGGAAGAACGGACTCTCATCTCCCCGTCCTTGAGGAGGGAGAGGGTTCCGTAACTCCGCCCGTCAACGGAGACGACGGCCTTCTCACCCTTCCGGCCGACCAGGTTGCTCTCCAAAGAGTTCACTCTCAGTGTGAGTTCGGTATCGCCGAAGGGCTCACCGTAAATCTTTCCGGAGAGAGCGGAAAAGGCGCCCCTCCTCGGATCCATGAGCCTGGTCCCGCTCAGGAGCGTGATCCCCGAAGCGGTTTGGGCGACAGGGCGGGCCCCAAGCATGGCGACGGTTCCGGAGCCGGACAACCTTCTCCAGAGAGGATCCTTCGAGCCGACGTTCAGCCCGGAGACCTTTCTCCCGGCGAGGCGGTTCTTCAGAAGCTCCCCCTCTCCGTTGAGGGAGAAGAGGGTGACCCCTCCCCCAAGCTCCCTGCCCAACTGCCCGAGAAGTTCCGCCATCACTGGCTCGGGACGGGAGGTATAGATATGGAATTCCATCTCTTTCTCATCTTTCAGAAGGCCTTTCAGGTTCATGGCGGGAAGCGCGACGGCTGCTCCCAAAACCTTGAAGAAATCTCTACGGTTCATGGTCATGGTTCCTCCTTGATAAGGGAAATGATACGGGGCAGGGGCTCCTCTTTGGGACCGACGGTCTTGTACCCGGCCCAGGTGGCCCCCAACGCGATGATGCTCCCCCCGAGGGCCCCAAGGGAAGAGGGGATCCTCAGGAGACGGGAGAGCCCGTAGTATCCGGCCCCCACCCCCGCCAAAAGGAGCAAAAGGGCGAAGGTGATGAACAGGATAAAACGGCTCTGCAACTTCTCAAACTCGACCTCGAAGAGAACCCGCTCCCCCACCTTGGCACCGATAGGGTTGAGGGCCTTGAGACCTCTCGTGGAGGTAAGCCCGCAACAACCGCCGCTCCTGCACCCTTGGCAAGCCTCGCGGTTGGCCGGCGTCACGTAGGCCATCTCCCCTTCCAGGGCGAGAACGGTTCCCTCTTCTCTCACGCCCCCTCCGCTCTCAGGGCTTCGGCTTTCCCCTGGTCGACCGGGCCGATAGCGCCGGTGGGGCACTTTTCAAGCTTCGCGATGCACTCGTCGCTAAACCCACCGGGATCCTTCACACAGGCCAGGTGGTTCTTCACCTCTACGGCCTCCGGGCAGGCTCTGGCGCAGATTCCACAGCCGATGCAGGCGTTGGCGCAGGAACTCTTCGCCTGTTTCGGGGGGTCCTCGGAACGGCAGGCGACGATGACCCTCTCATCGATTCCGTGGAGCTGGAGAATCTTCTTGGGGCAAGAGGCGACACAGAGCCCACAACCCGTACAAACCTCTTCGTTCACCTGGGGAAGTCCGTTCTCCCCCAGGGTGATGCCACCGAAGGGGCAGGCCTTGGCGCAATCCCCGTACCCGAGGCAACCCCAATCGCAGAGTTTGTCACCGGATTGAACCATCGAAACCGCCTGGCAGGAGGGGATCCCCACGTAGAGGGCCTTCCTGGCGGCCACGCTTTCGGCGCCCCGGCAGTGGACCCTGACGACCCGACGGACCCTCTCGGAGACTTCGACTCCCATGATCCGCCCTATGGCTTCATTGACCTCGGCTCCCGACGGAGCGCACTTACCGACCGGGGCCCCGTTCATGACGATGGCGGTCGCGTAGCCCTTGCAACCGGGGAAACCGCACCCCCCGCAGTTCGCCTGGGGAAGAAGGGCGGCGATCTCCTCGATCCGGGGGTCCACCTCGACCCTCAACTTCTTATCGGCAATCACAAGAACGGTGGAGAAGAAAAACGCGACTCCACCCATGATGATTATGGCCATCAACATCTTCCGCCTCTCCTATTTGATCAGCCCGGCGAAGCCCATGAAGGCTAGGGCCATGATCCCGGCTGTAATGAGAACGATTCCAGGTCCCTGCAACGGCTTGGGGATGTCCGCGGTCTCCAGCTTCCCCCGAACCCCCGCCATCAGGACCATCGCCAGAGTATAACCAAGGCCGGAACCAACGCCGTAGACGATGGTCTCCAGATAGCTGTAGTTCCTCGTCACGGCGATCAGGGCGAAGCCGAGAATCGCGCAGTTCGTGGTGATCAGGGGCAGGTAGATCCCCAGGGCGTCGTAGAGGGCGATGGAGGTCTTCTTGATGAACATCTCGACAAACTGAACGAGACAGGCCACGACCAGAATAAAGGTCAGGGTCTGCAGAAACTCGAGGTGCGCCGGCACGAGGACCAGGAAGTAGATCGGCCAACAGACCACGGCAGTAAGGACCATGACGAAGGTTACCGCCATGCCCATGGAGACCGAGGAGGTCATGTTGTTGGAGATTCCGATGAAGGAGCAGATCCCCAGGAACTGGGCCAAGACGAAGTTGTTGATCAGCAACGCGGATACGAAGATGATTACCAGTGTCATCTCCCCCTCCTCAGGACTTCTTCAATTTCGACTGCATGAACTGGGCCAGGCCGAGGAGACTTCCCAGAGTCAGGAAGGCCCCGGCGGGAAGGATCATCACCAACCAGTTGTCCCACCAGCTTCCCATCACCCGGTACCCCATGAGGGTTCCGTTGCCGATGAGCTCGCGAATCCCGCTGATGACGAAGAGAACCAAGCCGTAGCCCACGCTCATCCCCAAAGAGTCGAGAATGGACCTTATGACGCCGTTCTTTGAGGAGAAGGCCTCAACCCTCCCCATGATGATGCAGTTGACGACGATCAGGGGGACGAAGGGGCCGAGAGACTTGCTCAGGGAGGGCTGGAAAGCTCTCAGGTAGAGGTCTGAGATCGTCACGAAGGCGGCGATGATGACGATGAAGGCGGCCATTCGGACCTGGGTGGGGATGAGGTTCCTCAGGGCGGCGATGAACACCTCCGAACAGAGGAGGCAGAAGGCCACGGCCAGAGACATTCCCACCGCGTTCTGCAGGGACGTCGTGATGGCCAGGGTCGGGCACATCCCCAGGAGAGCGACCAGGTTAGGATTTTCCTTCCAGATACCCTTTATAAACTCGTAAGAAAGGCTGTTTTGCTGAGAAGCCATCAGGGAACCTCCTTTTTCAACTGGGCCACCGCGCCGTTGACGATGGCGACAACCCCTCGGGAAGAGATGGTAGCCCCGGAGATGGCGTTGACCTCGTTGGGCTTGAGGGAAGAGGCCTCCTTCGGCGGTTTGGCCAGAAGGATCTCTCCCTTGGTCAGGTCCCTCTCTTTCCAGAATTTCAGGAAGGACTCCTCGTCGGCGACCTTGGCCCCCAGACCTGGGGTGTCCTTCTGCTCGAGGACCCTCATGAGCGTTATCTTCTCCCTCTTGGCATCCATCCCGAAGATCAGGGAGATCTTATCGGAGAAGCCCGGGCCGACGGCGAAGACAGCGTAACCCAAGCTCTTGCCGTCACCGTCGAGGCCTTCGTAGACTTTGAAGTCTCCAACCTCTTTCACGGTACGGCTCTTGACAGCCCCGGGGACAACATCAAGAATCGCCTGTTCCAGCTGTTTCTTCTTGTCCGCGGCGATGTAGGGGGCTGTATAGGCGGAGAAATAGGCCAAAAGCCCGCCGGCGACGACAGAGACAAAGGTCAGAAACAGGATGATGTAGTAACTCTTTTCTTTCATCTCTTGGCCCCCTCACCGAAGATTTTGGGCTTGATATACCGGTCCAGGATGGGGACGAAGGTGTTGACGATCAGGATGGAGTACATAACCCCCTCGGGAAGACCTCCAAAGATCCGGATAACAACCACCAGGAGACCGATGAAGATGGCGTAGATCCAAGTTCCCAAGGAGGAGCGGGGGGAGGTGACCATGTCGGTGGCCATGTAGAAGGCGCCCAGGAAGAGCCCGCCGCCGAAGAGGTGGAAGAGGGGGGAGGCGTACTTGAGAGGAGAGAGGAGGTGGAGGGTTCCGGTGAAGAGGAAGACCGTGAAGAGGATTCCCGCAGGGATCTTCCAATCCATGTAGCCCTTGTAGATGAGAACCAGGGCGCCCACCAAGACCAGAAGGGCCGAAGTCTCTCCCAGACACCCGCCGATGTTACCCAGAATCATCGGTTTCAGCTCCGTGAGGGCATGGGAGAACTTGAACCCTCCCAGGGGGGTGGCGAAGGTGATGGCGTCAACCTTCTCCATGAGCGCCGTGGGGGTCCACGTCGTCATGGCTATGGGGAAGGCGGCCTGAAGAAAGGCTCGCCCCACTAGGGCCGGGTTGAAGATGTTCGAGCCAAGACCTCCGAAGAGCTGCTTACCGAAGATGATGGCCGCCGCAGCCCCGATGACGCAGTAGGAGCTTTTCAGGCTGGGAGGAAGGGTCAAGGCGAGCAGGAGTCCGGTCACCAGTGCCGACCCGTCGAAAACGGCGCCGGTGTCCTTCTTTCGGATCTTCAGGACGATGAACTCCGAGAGGAGGGCGGAGACCACGGTGATGAGAATCACCCTGAGGGCGTTTCCTCGGAAGTAGTAGAGGGCTCCCAGCGTCGGCAGGAGAAGGGTGCCCGCGACCCAGTACATGATGGTGGCCACCGAATCCTTCCTTCCCAGATGGGGGGAGGAGGCGATGGTCCAGGTGTTGCTATAGGTTCTTTCCGTCATCCTTGACTCTCCAGACGTTTTTTCTCCTTCAGGTATTCGGCCTTCCCGTAACGGACCCACTGGACCAACGGGATGTGGGCAGGACAAACGAAGGCACAGGTTCCGCACTCCATACAGTCTGTCAGGCCCCAATCCTTGGATTCCATGGCCTTACCCGCCCGTACCAAGGAGACGATGGTGGTCGGAACGAGACCCATGGGGCAGTGGTTTGTGCAGCTGTTACAGCCGATGCAGGGGTACTCTTTGCCGCCCGGAGCGGCCCCCGCCATGACCAGGATCCCCGAAGTCGCCTTGATGACCGGAACCTGATCGGTGGATTGGGAGATCCCCATCATGGGACCACCCATGAGCACCCTGTTCACGTCGCCTTTGTAGCCGCCGCACCCCTCGATCAGGTCCGAGAAGAGGGTCCCGATGGAGACCTCCAGGTTGGAGGGTTTGGCGACCCCATCCCCCGAGATTGTGAGCCCCCGCTTGATCAGGGGCATCCCGGTGGTGAGGGAGTCGTAGACGGCGTTGAGGGTCCCCACGTTTTGAACGATCACCCCGACGTTGAAGGGGAGTCCTCCGCAGGGGACCTCTCTGTTCAAGAGCGCCTTGATGAGCATCTTCTCGCCGCCCTGAGGGTACTTGGTCTTGACCGCCTCCACGTGGACGTGGGGGATACCTTTGACCTTTCGGCTCCAGAGATCGATCACGTCGCCCTTGTTCTCCTCGATACCGACATGGATCTCCTTGGCCCCTACGGTCATCCTCACGGCTTCCGCGGCCTTGAGAATCTCATCGGCCCTCTCGAGCATGAGACGGTGGTCGGTGGTCAGGTAGGGTTCGCACTCGGCGCCGTTGAGAACCACAGCATCGATGGTTTGATCTTTCGGGGGGGAGAGCTTGACCGCCGTGGGAAAGGCGGCGCCGCCCAGGCCGACGATCCCGGCCTCCCTCACCGACTCCCTCACCTCTTGGGGGGTATACTCTTCGATCCCCTCGTGACAGGGACGGATCGAAGGGTTCACCTCATACCCGTCGTCGTTCTCGATCTCCACGCAGAGGACCTTCCTCCCTACAGGGGAGAGGAAGGGGGCGACGGAGAGGACCGTCCCCGAAACGGAGGAGTGAACCGGGGCGGAGATAAACCCCTTGGCCTCGCCGATCTTCTGCCCTACAAGAAGCCGGTCCCCCTTCTTGACGAGGGGTTCCGCCGGGGCTCCGGTGTGTTGATGGAGGGGGATGACGACCCTCTTTCCGGGTTTGACGACCTCGGTAGGCCTCTGCTTGCTCAACTCTTTGAAATCCCAGGGATGAACTCCCTTGGCAAAGGTTTTCGCTCTCATTTTACCTTCCCGAATTCAAATGGTGCTAATTTTATAGAGAAGAGGTCTCTCTTGTCAACACTCCCGGAAAAGGCTCTCCTAGGCCTAAAAAGCGCCCCGATTCAGGCCGTAGGGCATCCTCGAAGACCCCTTGGGAGGGCGGAGAATTTTTCTTTTTTTTCAACGTGGAAACGCTCACATCAAGTGCGTCCACGGAGGAAGAACTCCACGGAACGGTCCAGGGTCTTCTCCTCTTCAGCGGTGAAGAAGCAGGCGGGAAGCTGCCTCTTCTCCCTGTGGTACTCCACGCACTGACAGCAGAGACCGTGACGGGAGCACTCCCTATGGGAACAGGGACAAGCCTTCCGATTTTCCTCTCTCCTTTCACAGGCCATCTCTTCCTCCTAAGAGAAGACTCCAGAATCGACGAAGGTCTCGGCAAAGAGGGCAACGGAAGGGAGAACGAACGCCCTTCCCCTCCCAAGAACCTCTCCCCCCTCCGGAGGTTGAGGAGGCTCCGGCGGTCAACGTGCCTCCTGGGAGAATCGAACCCGCAGGCTCTTCACTTCGAAGGGTTTGAAGAGGAGGGGAACCTTTCCCTCCCCTACCTCCACGTCGGCCACCCTCCGCTCCAGAAGGTCACACTCTTGAACGCTCTCAGGGGAAGAGAAGAGGGAGAGTTCGACCCTCTCCTCCTGGCCAAGGGATTCGTAGAGTCTCAGGATCCAACCCGCTCCATCCTGGGCCGCCTTCACGGAGTCGATCACGACCCCCTTGCCTGTGACTTCCAACAGGCTCCGCTCCGGGGGAAGAGCCCCTGAAGAGGAGGTAAGAACGGAGGCTCTCAGGGGCTGGTTGAGCTCGTAGCCCCGCCTGACCGTCTCCCCTTCGTTCCAGAGCCCCCGGTGGGGGTAGAGGGAGTAGGTGAACTCATGACGCCCCTTGTCGGCCATGGGATCGGGCCAGACCGGAGAGCGGAGCAGGGAGATGCGGAGGGTGTCCCCCTGGGCGCTGTAGCCGTACTTGGAGTCGTTCAAGAGGGAGAGTCCCCCGCGGGAATCGGAAAGGTCGGCCCACTTGAGTGCGGAGACCTCGAACTTCGCCTTCTCTTCCAGGGTCTCCCGTTTGGTGGTCCGAGAGATGGCGGCGAAGGGAATCTCGAAGACCGCCGTGTCGCTCTGGACATCCAAGGGGAAGGAGGCCTTGAGGAAGACATGCTCCTCCCACCAGTCCGCCTCGGTTCGGATATCGATCCGATCGAGGCCCGAGTAGAGGGTGATGTATTGGGTAAAGAAGGAGGAGGGGAAATCCTCGGTCGGGGAAGACCTCCCCTTGAAGAGTCCCAGGAAGCTCTTCTCCACCTTGAGGACAGCCCTCAAGGGGGTCATGGAGACCAATTCGACCCGATCGGCCTTGTTCAGGTTCCAGACCCTACCGGTGTAACCGATGTTCCAGGCATCCCAATCCTGGGGCCGATCCTCCCAGAGCTCCAAGAGGTTCCCCTCCTTTCCTGGAGCCAGGAGTTCACGGTTGAGCCTCTTGTCGAAGAGGGAAGAGAGATTTCCGCTCTTGGGG
>JAMOAD010000309.1 GCA_023621955.1 Acidobacteriota bacterium | reverse complement strand
CTTCGCCCTGCTCATCGTCTACCTGACGGAGAACTCCCGGATCCCCATCGACGATCCCGACACCCACCTGGAATTGACCATGATCCATGAGGTGATGGTTCTCGACTACTCGGGCCCCGATCTGGCCTTCGTCTTTTACTCCTCTTCCTTGAAGCTTTGGTTGACCGGATCCCTCGTCGTGAACCTTCTCCTGTCGCCTCTAAAGACAACCCCTCTCCTGACGGTCTTCGCCTTTCTGGGCGGAATGGCTCTTCTGGCCGTCATCGTGGGGGTATTGGAATCCGCTATGGCCAGGTTGAGCCTGCTCAAGGTTCCCCAACTCCTCCTGGGCGCGACCACCATCTCCCTCCTGGCCTTCACTCTCGTCGTGAGGTTCCTCCCATGATCCTCTTTGTGGACACACTGCTGGTGCTGATGATTCTCTCGGCCTTCCTGCTCTTGGGATCAAGCCGTCTCGGCGCCTGTATCCGTTTCGTCGCCTTTCAGGGGTTCCTGGTCGGGCTCTTCCCACTGGTGGTCGGCACCCATGGCCCAAGCCTTCGGGTGGTCATCATCGCCCTTGTCATCGTCGCCTCCAAGGGAATCGCCTTTCCGGTTCTCCTCTCCAGGGCGTTGAGGGAGTCTCAGACCAACCGCGAGGTTCAGCCCTTCGTTGGGTATGGGCTCTCCCTGCTCTTCGGCCTGGTCTCTTTGGTGATCTCCTTTCAGCTGGACAAACGCCTCGGCCTTCCCCCCCACTACTCCTCGGACCTGGTGGTTCCGGTCTCCTTCTTCATGATGATGGGGGGGCTCTTCCTGATCGTCGCCAGAAAGACAGCGGTGAATCAAGTTATCGGGTACCTTGTCTTGGAGAATGGAATCTCGGTCTTCGGCTTGGCCCTGGTCCGGGATATCCCTGTGCTCATCGAAATGGGCGTTCTCATGGATGTCTTCGTCGCCGTCCTGGTCATGGGCATCGCCATCTACAGGATCAACCGGGAGTTCGACCATATCGATTCGGATCGTTTGAACCAATTGAAGGGATGATGAAAATGGCCTTTCTGCTCCCCCTGACGCTTTTCTTCCCCCTCCTCTTAGGTGCGGCCTCCCTCTTCCTGCGCTCTCCCAAGGCCTCCCTGATCTTCTGCTCCATCGGAACGGTCTTGACGGCGATTCTCTCAGGAATATCTGCCTGCTGGGTCTTCCGCAACGGTCCCCTCAGTGCCGCGGGGGGATGGTTCTACCTTGACGCCTTCTCCGCCTACCACCTTCTGGTGATGGTGGTAGTCTACTCTTTGAGCGCCCTCTACGGCATCGGCTACTTCGGCCACGAGATCAAGGAGCACCGTTTCACCGGCAAGACCGCCCGGCGCTATACGGGCCTCTGGTTCGGATCCTTGGGGGCCCTGGTCTTGGCCTTGATCTCCAACAACCTCGGCCTCCTCTGGGTGGGGATCGAATCGACGACCCTTCTCACGGCCTTTCTGATCTGCCTCCATCCCACTCCTGGAGCCTTGGAGGCCATGTGGAAGTACCTTCTCATGTGCTCGGTGGGGATGGCCATCGCCTTCACCGGCACTCTGCTGGTGGCGGCATCGGCGGGAGGGACCCTCCTCAAGGGGACCGATGTGTTGCTCCTGACCGAACTTCGCACCGTCCTCCCCTCTCTCAACCCCATGCTCCTGAAGGCCGGGTTCCTCTTCTTGGTGGTTGGATACGGCACGAAGGCCGGTTTGGCCCCCCTTCACAACTGGCTTCCCGACGCCCACAGCCAGGCGCCCGCTCCTGTTTCCGCGGTCTTTTCGGGCTTTCTCCTGAGCGCCGCCGGGTACGGAATCTTCCGGTGTCTGCCCCTGATCGAGGGCGCGACCGGTGACTCCGGTTGGGGGCGGGGCATCTTGATAGCCTTCGGCCTCCTCTCCCTGCTCACCGCCGCCGTCTTCCTGGTGGGGCAGAAAGACATCAAGCGCCTCTTAGCCTACTCCAGCGTCGAGCACATGGGGATCATCACCCTCGGATTCGGCCTCGGGGGGATCGGCGTCTGGGCCGCTCTTCTCCATACACTAAGCCATTCGCTGGGCAAGAGCGTCTCCTTCTTCTGCGCCGGAAGGTTGGGGCAGATCTACGGTTCCCACGAGATCAAGAAACTCAACGGAATCATCAAGAGCTCCCCCCTTTGGGGCGGAGGGTTGGTGACCGGGCTTTTGGCCTTGATCGGCGTTGCCCCCTTCGTTCTCTTCTTCACGGAATTTTACCTTCTGAAGGCCGCCGTCGACGCCCATAAGTATATGGTGGCTGGCCTCTTTCTCTTCTGCCTCTGCGTCGTCTTCGTCGGGATCTCCCGGCCTCTCATCTCCATGGCCTGGAAGCCTTGTGAATCCGAAGCTCTTCCCGCCAAAGGATCTCTCCTCACCGGGGCCTTGGTCTACCTCCCCTTGGCACTCCTCTTTCTTCTGGGCTTTTGGTTGCCTTCGCCCCTGAACAACGTGATCCTTCAAGCCGCGCATCTTCTCACGGGGGTGACGCCATGACGGAAGCGCTCTTCCTT
>JAMOAD010000082.1 GCA_023621955.1 Acidobacteriota bacterium | reverse complement strand
GTGGAGTGCGGCAGGCCGGAAGAGGTGATTCCCCGTTACCAGGCCCTTCTCCTCGGAAGCGGGGAGACCGCCGCCGTCAGCGGGGCCTCTCAACGGTGGGGAAGCGGGGAGGTGAAGATTCTGGACGTCCTCCTCCGAGACCGCAACGGTTCGCCCGGGAAGGTCTTTCGGAGCGGTGAGCCCATGAAGGTGGAGATTCTCTACCGGGCCGAAAGGGGAATCGACCGTCCCCTCTTTGGAATCTCCTTCCACGGCGACGAGGTCGGGGTTCTCTCCGGGCCGAACTCCCGGGGCCAGCTCCCCCTCACGACCCTCCCGGCGGGAGAGGGGAGGGTGGAGTTCGAGATCGACTCCCTTCCCCTTCTGACGGGAACCTATCGGTTGTCCGCCGCGATCTACGACTCCTCGGGGGTTCAACCCTACGACCATTGGGAGCAGGCCTTCACCTTTCATGTCCTGGAGAGTACGGGGGGATGGGCCGGAATCGGCCTCTTCCGGATCTCGGGAACCTGGAGAGTCTCCAGGTGAACCCGGAAATCTCCTCTTTGCCCTTCGACATGGTGGAGAGGTACCGTGTCGCCCAGGAGGTTCTCCGACTCTGCCATGAGAGCCTCTCCCCCTCCCCCCTCGACCTTCTGGACGTCGGTGGGGTGGCCCGGGGGAGCTCGGGGGAGTTTCTGACCCCTCTCTCCCTCTTCCTTCCCGGGGAGAGGGTACAGACCGTGGACCTTCAGGAGGCGCCGGGGGTGAACTACTCCCGTTGTGACGGGACGGCGCTTCCCTTCCGGGACGGGGCCTTCGACGGAGTCCTCTCTTTCGATGTTCTGGAACACGTTCCGCCCGAAAAACGGAGGCGCTTCTTCGAAGAGCTGGTCCGCTCCACCCGGGGCTTTCTCCTCCTCACCACTCCCGTCTCCTCTCCTGAGGTGGAGGGGGCGGAGGAACTCGTGGAGAGGCGGCTCGAAGCCTCCTTGGGAATCCGGCAGGAGCAGCTGCGGGAGCACCGCGCCCACGGCCTTCCCGAGGCGGGAGCCCTGGAGGAGCTCTTCCGGTCCGAGGGGATGGAGTTCCTCTCCGTTGAGAGCGGAGAGCTGGACCTTTGGGTGGTGACCCTTCTGCTCAGGTACTATTGGCTCTCTTCGCCGGGAGGGGTGGAGAGCGTAAACGCTCTAGACCGCCACCTCAACCTGGGGAACCGCCCTCTCTTCCTCCGGGAACGGGGTTACCGGAGGGTCTTCCTGGGCGTCAAGCCCCCCTTCGCGTCTCTGCTGAAGGCCTTCAAGCCCTTGGTCGCCCAGGAGTTGAACAGGGCCGGAGAGGGAGGGGAATCGCTGAATGCCCTCCAGGCGCTCCTCCAGAGAGAAACGGAAAAAGTGCTCGAAGAGTACCTCGTGAAAACGAGGGTCCTGGAGAGGGAGAAGGCGGTTCTGCAAAAGACCCTCCAGGAGCAGGTCGCCTCCAAGGAGGGAGTCGAACGCTCCCTCTACGCCTTGGTTCCCAAACTGTTGCCGACGACCTGGGAGGAGCTTCCCGATAGGGTCCAAAGCCTCTCCCCCCGGATCTTCACGGCCCTGCTCGACCTCTGGAAGATCAGAAGGGCCCTTCCCTACTACGGGGAACGGCTCCTCTCATCCCTCCGTGGACAGGCGGCTTTACCCGTAGCCTCCTCTCAGGAGAGGCCCCTCTTCTCAGTGGTCATGCCGGTCTACAACATCGACCCCCGGTTCCTCAAGGAGGCCGTCGATTCGGTCCTGGAGCAGAGGGATCCACGGTGGGAGCTCTGCATCGCCGAGGATGCCTCCCCCCGGGAGGATGTGCGGGTCCTCCTGAGGGAGTACGAGGCGCGGGATCCCCGGATCCGCGTGAACTACCTTCCGGAGAACCACGGCATGGTCGGAGCCTACGGGAAAGCCCTCGAAATGGCCCGAGGGGAGTACGCCGCCTTCCTCGACCACGACGACCGTCTCCACCCGGACGCCCTCCTCCGCGTGGCCCAGGCCTTGGAGAGGTGGCCGGATTTCGACCTCCTCTTCACCGACGAGGACAAGCTGACTCCGGAAGGGAAGAGGGAGGACCCTGTGTTTAAGCCGGGGTGGAGGCCGGATCTCCTCCTCAGGTACAACTACCTCTGCCACCTCGTGGTCTGCCGTCTCTCCCTGATCCGGGAGGTCGGTGGCTTCCGTGAAGGTTTCGAAGGGAGCCAGGACTACGACCTCTGGCTGAGGGTCACCGAGAAGACCGAGCGGGTGATGCACATTCCTCAGGTGCTCTACCATTGGCGCCGGATCCCCGGTTCCGCCGCCGCCAAGGTGGACGCGAAACCCGTCGCCTTCGAAAGCTCCCGAAAGGCTTTGCAGGAGGCTCTTCTCAGGCGGGGAATCCTGGGAAGGGTCGAGATGAACGCCCGACCCGGGCTCTTCAACATCGTCTCCCTGGAGCGTAGCCTCTTCCAACCCCCTCAGAACCTCTCCCTCCACGACGCCTACCTGCGGTTCCTGAGCCGACGGGAGAGGGAAGAGAGACGCTACCTG
>JAMOAD010000069.1 GCA_023621955.1 Acidobacteriota bacterium | reverse complement strand
GTCAGCGGAAACCTTCTGAACTTTCTCTTCTACAACGCCACCTCCTCCCAGATCACCCTCTGGAACCACTTCATGCTCTACGGCAACTGGGACCTCTCCAACACCACCAACGACGACGAGAACAAGGTGAGGATCCGGGTGGCCCGCAAGGTCATGGACGAGGTCATCAAAGATGTCTACGACAAGTACAACCTGGAGAAGGCCGTCAACCCCTCCGCCCCCTACCCTCGAATCGGCTTCTCAAAATTTGACACAAGCGGCAACGACCAAGGGGCGGAGATCATCCACAAGTGCCAGCAACAGTCCAACTACTCCGCTTTCCAACAGTTTCTGAAGAACTCCGAGGCCAACACCAACACCCCCCTCTCGGAGTCCCTCGCCTGCCTCTGGTCCTACTTCCGGAACGGTGGAGACCCCTCGATCACCTCCATGAACGACTTCAAACCCTTCACGGACGGCAACGCCGCAACCAGCAGTCCCATCACCAACTGGTGCCAGAAGAACTTCATTGTCCTCATCACCGACGGCCTGCCCACCTGGGACAACTACCTGGACTACCACACATCCCAATCTGTCTTCTACATCAACAAACCTGACGACGACTATCCGAACAAATATCAATACCCTGTAGGAGTTCCCAACCTCTCCTGGGGGGACGGCGTCTCCGCCGGGGACCCCCTCTACGACGACTACGACACCTCCCTGGCCGCCGACGACGGTGATAGGGCCCGCCACTACCTGGACGACGTGGCCGCCTACGCCTACAACGAGGACCTCTACCCCGACGAGAACCTGAGAACCCATAAGAATTTCGAGAAGGTCTTCAAGAACAAGCAGAACATCGCCACCTACACCATCGGCTTCACCACCAGCAACAAGCTCCTGCAGGCCACGGCCAAGAACGGGAACGGGGGCCTGGACGGCTACTACTACACCGCCAACAACTACGAGGAGCTCAAACAAGCCTTGGAGAACGTCTTCTCCTCAATCGAGCAGAGGCTCTACGCCTTCACCTCCTTCACCGGCCCCAAGAAGGTGGTCTCCACCTCCTCCACCTCCTTCGTGGGGACCTTCCTCCCCTCCGCCGCTTCCTCCATCTGGGAGGGGCACCTGATCGCCTACAACCTCAGGCCCGACGCCACCTTTTACACCAACGCCCAGGGGGAGATCGACGACGCCTCCAAGAGGTGGGACGCCTCCCTCCACGTTCCCGAGGCGGCCAGCCGCAACCTGGTCACGCTGGTTCCCCCCATCACATCGACCTACAACTACTCCACCCCCACCCCCTTCACCACCGCCAACGCCGCTTCCCTTCGGACCTATATGGGCTTCACCGACGACGATGCCGGAACCGCCCTGGCCTCCAACACCATCGACTTCATCCGGGGAGTTCGGCCCACCGGGCAACCCACCACCCGCTTCGGCGACGTCTTCCACTCGGACATCGTCTTCGTCGGACAACCCCTCCAGTGGAAGAGCCTCTACTTCCCCAACTACATCGGCTTCTGGAAGAAGTACAACGACAACGCCACCGACGGCGGCACCGAATACGGCGACGCCCCCCGCAAGAAGGTCGTCTTCGTGGGAACCAACGACGGGGTCTTCCACCTGATCGACGCCGACCCGGCCGATGGGGCCAACGAGGGGAAGGAACTCTGGGGCTTTGTCCCCGACGAGGTTCTCCCCTCCCTGAAATCCATCGTCCAGGAGAACACCTACAAGTACACCGTGGACGGGCGGATCACCGCCGACGACATCTGCCAGGGGAACTGCTCCTCCTGGAGCGATTGGAGGTCCATGATCTTCCTCGGCCTGAGAGGGGGCGGCAAGGCTTACTACGGCCTCGACATCACCGACACCTCCTCGCCGGTGATCAAGTGGAAGTTCGGGAAGACCCTCACCGGGACGGAACCAGACTACGTGCAGTACCTGGGCGACTCCTGGGGGAAGCCGGCGGTCGGTAAGATCCGGTTCAAGGAGGACGGCACAGTGAAGGAGAAGTGGGTCGTCTTCCTGGCGGGAGGGTACGGCACGGCGGTCAAGAACTCCTCCGGAAATATCACCTCCTACTCGGGGCTCCAAGGAAAGGCCCTCTTCGTCGTCGAGGCCTACACGGGCAACCTTCTCTGGATGCTCGGGTACACCACCGGAAGCGACGACCAGACCTCGGCCCACTACCTGACCACCAACACCCTCTACAACTGGCCCATCGCCTCGGCGGTAACCGCCCTGGACAAGAACAACGACGGTTACCTCGACGCCGTCTACTTCGGGAACCTCGGCGGCAACCTCTTCAAACTCAACGTCCAGAATAGCGACTCCTCCACCTGGACACCGGAGACCTTCTACAGGGCCTCCGCCTCCTCTTCAGGCGACTCCCTCCAACCGATCTTCCTCGCTCCGGCTGTCGCCTTCGACCCCTGCTACCACCTCTGGGTCACCTTCGGGACCGGAGACAGGGAGAACATCAAGAGTACCAACAAGGGACGCTTCGTGGCTATCATCGACGGCGGCTCCACCCAGAACCCCTCGAC
>JAMOAD010000389.1 GCA_023621955.1 Acidobacteriota bacterium | reverse complement strand
GTATGCTTCGGGTTAGAGGTACCCCAAAGATTTCAGGTCTTCGATCCTCTTCTTGTCAAGGTCCTCGGCTTTCCCGGCGGCTCCCTTTTTGCGGGGAGGGTAGGAACGGAACTTTACCTCCGGCGGCTTGACGAAGGCTTGGAGCCAGACCTTTCCCTCCATCTCCCGGCCAACGGAGAGGCCAGCCAGGGTCAGAATCGTCGGAGCTACGTCCAGAACGCTCCCGCCTTGGATCTCGTGCCCTCTCCGTATTCCGGGACCGATAAGGAGGACCATCCCCGCGGGGGGGGCCATCTCTTCGGGAAGGTTCTGATGGGTGTAGCCCCGAGGGGAGAGGGCGAATCCGTGGTCCGAGAGAATCACCAAGTAGGCGTTTTCCTCTTCGACTCTGGCGAGAATCTTGGCCAGGGTGGCCTCCCTATACTTCAAGACCGGAAGGAGGAGGTCCGCCATCCGCCGGTCAAACTCCCGGCTCTCTTCAGGGGAGGGGATGGGTTTGGCCATGACCGTCTCTTCCACGTAGCTTCTGTACCGAGGTTCCAGGTAGTAGGTTCCAAAGTGGAGAAAGGTGTCTGGAAGGTGGGAGTAGACGAAGAAGAGATCGTCTTTGTTGTCAGGCAAGTAGAGGTCGACCTCTTCGTCCAGAAGCCTCTCGTAGAGAAGGAATTGGGGCCATCCCTTCAAGACCGGTGCCTGGGCAGGGTCTTTCCCCATGGTTTTCCGGTAGAGTTCGTAGTAGTCCGGCAGGTTCGCCCGAGCCGACATCTTCCCGTACTCCCACTCCCCTCTCTTCTTCAATCCCTCCGCCCTTCGGACCAGGGGCCAATACTCACTCCGGGGATGGACAGTAGAGGCGAAACGGCTCGGCCTCGCCCCTCCCAAGATGCTAACCAGGGCGGGGGGAAAACTGTCCGAAACGATCCGCCCGGCCACAGGATCTGGAGGATAAGAGACGAACCAGTGGAGAACCGTGCTGGACCGTCCGTAGTGGTGGAAGAGCTCCCAGAGTGCGGGAACCCGACGTTCCGAGGCCGTGTAGGGAAGGTGAAGCCCCTTGGAGGCGACATAGGTCCAATCGACGATCCCGTGTTCGACCATGCTCCGCCCCGTGGCTATGGATGTCCAAACAACGGCGGAGAGGGTGGGTTTGAAGGTCTTCAAGCGCCCCCAGCTCCCTTCCCTCTTGAGCCTGGCGAAGAGGGGAAGCTCCCCTTTGGCGATGAGCGGGTCGAGCATCTCCCAGGAAAGGCCGTCGAGCCCCAGGAGGTAGATCTTCGGACGATCCGGTTCAGAGCGCTTTCGGGAACACTGGGCCGTAAAGAGGAAGAGGGGGAGGAGAAGAAGGAGGGTCAACCAGGAGGGTCTCTTCATCTTCTCATGTTACCACCCCTTTCCCCCTTTTGTAAAAACTCTCTTCCATCCGAAAGGCTTGACAGTCCCCCACACTTTTTCTATACTGTTTTCATGATCCCCAAGAAGGCCGTCATCCTCGCCGCAGGCAAGGGAAGCAGGCTTATGCCCTTTACTGCCGAGATTCCCAAGGGGCTCGTCAGAGTCCAGGGAAAGCCTTTCCTCCTCTGGGAGATCGAAGGGCTCCACCGGTTGGGGGTCGAAGAGATCCTCATTCTCACGGGCTACCGATCGGAGAAGATCGAATCCCTCTTGGGCCCCTCCTTCCAGGGGACGGCCCTCCGTTACCTCTTCAACCCCTTCTACGGAACGGCCAACAACGCCTCCACCCTCGGGTTGGCCGAAGAGTTCATGGAGGGGGGAGGGTTGATCGTGGAAGGGGATATTGTCTGGGGGCGGAGCTTTCAGGAGGCTTTGCGACGGGGTCTGGAATCCGCATCTCAGCCGATCTCCTGGGCGGCGCTCCCCTTTCTCGACGGAATGGACGGCTCCCTCCTCGTCTCGGACCAGGAGCTGAAGGTGCGCAGCATGGATTTTCGAAGGAGCGGGGCACCTCTCCCGGAAGGGGTTTTGTGGAAGTCTTCCGGGTTGGTCAGCCTCTCCTCGGAAGGAAGCCTCGCCTACTTCCCCCTCCTTCTTAAAGAGGACCCGGCGACGACCCCCAAATACTACGACCAGGTCTTTCAGGCAAACCTTTCCAGGCTTCCCATACAGATTCTCCCTGTCCCCGGGGAGAATTGGATGGAGGTCGATTCTCCCGAAGATTTAAAGATCGCCGAAGGCCTCTCTCTATGAAGCCTATCGCCTTTTGTTACAACTTGATCTCTCGGGATTCGCAAAGTGTCATCCTCAGCTTTCCCTCCCACCAGATTCCCGAAAGAGAGTTCCAACGACAAAGATTTTTGCGGCTCACCGGTCTGGACTCCTGAAAAAGCCTTCTTTGGACATGGAAAATCAAAAGATCAAGTCTTTCTACGATCGCAACGCCCTGGCGGCTCCCTGGGAATCGGCGGGAATTCTCGATTCCGGGACCCTCGGAGAGGCCTTGCTCAGGGATCGGCTCGAGAGGAGGACTCTTCAGCGACTTCTTCCCCCTTTCCCCCCGGGACCTCTCTTGGAGTTGGGCTGC
>JAMOAD010000032.1 GCA_023621955.1 Acidobacteriota bacterium | reverse complement strand
CGGCATCGTTGAGAAGGGTGTCGCCGCCGGAGAATTCCGGCCGGTTCACCCCATGGAGACGGTCTTCTTTCTGGAGGCGCTCCTCTCCGGGATCAACCAGGCCCGTTTCTGGGAAAAACAAAAGATCGCCCTCCTGGAGGGAGAACTATCCGAAAAGATTTTCGTATTCGTCTATTCGAGTCTAAGCGTACAGAGGGAGACCCCCTTTAACGATACAGTTCAAAAAGCTTATGGATGCTCCCGCAGAGGGGCGAAAGGAGTCAGAGAATGCAAGACAAGAACCGCTGTCAAGACCACTTCCAAGCGCTGAGCTTCTCTTCCGGAGAGAAGAACTACAGTTTTTTTAAACGTTGGTCCCGCTGTCTGGCCGGATTTGGCGTCATGGCCGTAATCGTTTCGGCCGCCGCCTGTAAGACCGCGCCCCCGCCCCCACAGACCCCTGAAGTAGGCGTCGTCACCGTCGCTCCCGAACGCACGGTGTTGACGGCAGAACTTCCCGGCCGCACATCGTCTTTCCTGGTCGCCGAAATCCGCCCCCAGGTCAACGGAATCATTCAGAAACGTCTCTTCACAGAAGGAGCCGACGTCAACGCGGGAACGACTCTCTACCAGATCGATCCGGCTCCCTATAAAGCCGCTTATGAACAGGCGAAAGCCGCCTTGGCGGTAGCCGAAGCCAAAGTCCCCTCCGCCCGTGCGCGGGCCGACCGCTTCCAGAAACTCGTCGCCATCAAGGCTGTAGGCGAGCAGGATTATGACGATGCCGTAACCGCGCTCAAGTCTGCTGAGGCCGGCGTCGCCTCCGCCAAAGCCGCCATGGAGAACGCCCGGATCAACCTCGAATACACGCCCATCAAGTCCCCCATCTCCGGCCGCATCGGCCGTTCCAGCGTCACCGTGGGGGCTCTGGTCAACGCCTACCAAGGAGCACCTCTGGCGGTAGTGCAACAGATGGACCCCATCTACGTTGACTTGATCCAATCCAGCGCCGAAGTTCTCCGCCTCCAGCAGAAGATCAAGAGCGGCCGTCTGAAGCACGACAAAACCGCCTGGAACAAGGTGAAGCTACTCCTTGAGGATGGAACCCCCTACAGTCACGACGGCACCCTCCAGTTCCGTGACGTCACCGTTGATCCGACCACAGGTTCCGTAACCCTCCGGGCCGTCTTCCCCAACCCCGACAAGATTCTTCTCCCGGGGACCTTCGTTCGGGCAATCGTGGAAGAAGGGGTGAACGAAAACGCCCTCTTCGTTCCTCAGCAAGGAGTCACACGGGATACAAAGGGGAATCCCACCGCCATGGTCGTGAACAAAGAGGGCAAGGTTGAAGTCAGGCTCCTCGAAGTGGACCGGGCCATCGGCGACAAATGGCTTGTCACCAAAGGCCTCGTAGCCGGAGACCGGGTGATCGTCGAGGGAATCCTCAGGGTAAGACCCGGCGCTTCCGTGAAGGTTGTCTCCGTTGACGCCGTTAAAGAGTGACGGCGGAAAGAGCCAAACCTTGAGGAACATCGCGCTAAATCGAATCTACGGAGGCCCAAGATGATATCGAAATTCTTTTTAAACCGCCCGGTCTTTGCCTGGGTCATAGCCATTGTCATGATGGCGGCCGGCGTCTTTGCGATTGTCACATTACCTGTCTCACAGTACCCTCCCATCGCCCCGCCGTCGATCTCCATCTCCGCTTTTTACCCGGGAGCCTCGGCGGAGACCGTTGAAAACAGCGTCACCCAGATCATCGAGCAGAAGATGACGGGTTTCGATAAACTTCTCTACATGTCTGCCACAAGCGACTCCTCAGGCGCTTCCCGGATAGAGATGACCTTCGCCCCAGGAACAGATCCCGATCTCGCCTGGGCCCAGGTTCAGAACAAGCTTCAGCTGGCCATGGCCAACCTGCCTTCGGTCGTTCAGAGCCAGGGTGTCACGGTCAGCAAATCCACGAAGAACTACCTCCTCATCGTCGGCCTGATCTCGGAAGATGGCAGCATGAGCGGGATTGACCTACAGGACTACGCCAAGTCCAACCTGGAGAAGGTCATCTCCCGGGTCCCCGGCGTGGGAGAGACAGAGGTCTTCGGTTCCGAGTACGCCATGCGGGTCTGGCTCAACCCGGACAAGCTGAACGACTACCAGATGACCGTTCAGGACGTCATCACCGCCCTGAGGGCATACAACGTCGAAGTCTCCGCCGGTCAGTTCGGAGGGGCTCCGGCCCAGCCGGGTCAGCGCCTGAACGCCTCGATCATCGTTCAAAGCATGCTGCAGACCCCCGATCAGTTCGCCAACATTCCCCTGCGCACCAACCCCAACGGATCAATCGTACGGATCAAGGACGTCGGAAGAACCGAACTAGGCTCCTGGCTCCTCCACCTACGACATCGACGTCATGCAGAACGGAAAGTTTTCCACGGCGCTCGCTATCCGTCAGGCCGCCGGCGCCAACGCCTTGGACACGGCCAACGCGGTCAAGAAAAAGCTCCAGGAGATGAGCGCCTTCTTCCCACACGGGATGAAGATCCTCTACCCCTACGACACAACCCCCTTTATCACCGTCTCCATCAACGAAGTCATCAAAACCCTCATCATCGCCGTCTTTCTGGTCTTCATGATCATGTGGCTCTTCCTGGGTAACCTCAGAGCCACCCTGGTTCCCACTATCGCCGTTCCTGTTGTTCTCATGGGAACCTTCGCCATGTTGAGCTTCTTCGGTTTCTCCATCAACATGCTGACCATGTTCGCCATGGTCATGGCCATCGGTCTCCTGGTCGACGACGCTATCGTCGTTGTTGAAAACGTCGAGCGGATCATGAGCGAGGAGGGGTTGTCGCCTCGAGAGGCGACGGCCAAATCCATGGAAGAGATCACCAGCGCCCTGGTCGGAATCGGCCTCGTCCTATCAGCGGTCTTCGGCCCCATGGCCTTCTTCCCGGGTTCGACCGGGGTCATCTACAAGCAATTCTCCATCACCATCATCTCCTCCATGTTGCTCTCCGTAGTCGTGGCCTTGATCCTGACGCCTGTGCTCTGCGCCTCCCTTCTTAAACCGGTTGCCGCGGGACACGAACCCGCGGAAACCGCCGCCCCGTTCCTACGGCCCTTCTTCCGTTGGTTCGACCACTACTTCTTCCGTCTTCGGGACGCCTATACCCGACTGGTCGGACGAACCCTCTCGAAGAAGAGACGCTACGTGGCGATCTTTGTCCTGATCGTCGTGCTCATGGGTTTTCTCTTTATGAGGATGCCCTCCGCCTATCTCCCCGATGAGGATCAGGGATCCCTTCTCGCCCAATTCTCCTTACCGAAAGGGTCCACCCTGGAACAGACAAAGAAGATCTCCGACGAGGTCCAAAGCTACTTCAAAAAGAATGAAAAAGAGGCCGTCGATACGGTCATGTCCATCTCCGGCATGGGTTTCTCCGGAAGGGGACAGAACGTAGGGATGGTCTTTATCAAGTTGAAAGACTGGAAGCTCAGAGATAAACCGGAGCTGAGGGTCAAGGCCGTCGCCGCCCGCGCCACAGCGGCGCTTTCCAAGGTCCGGAACGCTACGTTCTTCGTCTTCCCGCCGCCGGCGGTCGTTGAGCTGGGGACATCCCAGGGCTTCGAATTCCAGCTTCTCGACCAGAGCGGACAGGGCCACGAGGCCCTAACGGCCGCCCGAAACCAGCTCCTCGGAATCGTCTCCAAGGACCCGCGGGTCATCGCCGTCCGCCCCAACGGATTGGAAGACGTTCCCCAGTACAGAATCGACGTCGATTGGGAGAAGGCCGGCGCCTTAGGCGTGCCGATCTCCTCCATCCACAACACCATCTCCGCCTCCTTCGGAAGCTCCTATGCCAACGACTTCATCCAGAACGGCAGGATCAAGAGAGTCTACATCCAGGCCGACTCCCCCTACCGCATGTTGCCGAAGGATCTGGAAAAGATCTATGTTCGAAACACGGCAGGGACGATGGTGCCCTTCTCCTCCTTCGCCTCCGGTCGCTGGACCTCCGGTTCCCCCAGGCTTGAACGTTACAACGCCTTCCCCTCCATGAACATCCTGGGCCAGGCCGCACCCGGAAGAAGCACCGGCGAAGCCATGCAGGCCATGGAAGACGCGATGAAGAAGCTCCCCAAGGGCTTCGGTTACAACTGGACAGGGCTCTCTTACCAGGAGCGGATGTCAAGCTCCCAGGCCCCAGTTCTCTACGCCATCTCCATTTTCGTCGTCTTCCTCTGTCTGGCAGCCCTCTACGAAAGCTGGACTATCCCCTTCTCCATCCTCTTGGCTCTGCCCCTCGGAGTCATCGGGGGCATCATCGCCTCCTCCCTCAGGGGTATGCCCAACGGAGTCTACTTCCAAATCGGCCTTCTCACCACTCTCGGACTAACGGCCAAGAACGCCATTCTGATCGTCCAGTTCGCCAAGGCCAGAATCGAAGCCGGTGAGGGATTGATCGAATCAACAATCGAGGCGGCGAAGCTGCGGTTCCGCCCGATTCTCATGACCTCTCTGGCCTTCGGTTTCGGAGTCCTCCCCTTGGCCATTAGCACCGGCGCGGGCTCAGGCGCTCAGAACGCCATCGGGACCAGCGTCTTAGGGGGAATGATCACGGCCACGCTTCTTGTCTTGATCTTCTCTCCCCTGTTCTACGTTTTAATCGAGAAACTTACCGGAAAGCAGAAGAGGCGCGAGCAGGCCATTGCCGAAAAGGCCCGTGCCAACAACCCGGAGGAGGAGTAATATGCGTAAAACGTTCTTACTGTTGTGTGTTTCGGCCCTCCTTCTTGGTGGATGCACCATGATGCCGAAGTACCACCGTCCTGAGGCTCCTGTTCCCAAGGCTCTCCCCGAGAGCGCGACAGCTCAGGCCGAGGCCTCCAAGGTCGTCGTTCCCGCCTGGCGGGAGTTCTTCAC
>JAMOAD010000211.1 GCA_023621955.1 Acidobacteriota bacterium | reverse complement strand
AGGTCTTTTCCGTCGAGGAGATCTCCCTCCGCGAAGACCATCCCTTCGTAGATAACGCTCTCTAACTCTCGGACGTTTCCAGGCCAGCGGTAACCCTCCAGGAGGTCCAGGGCCCTCGGAGAGATTCCCCGAAACCGTTTTCCCAGGGGAAGGGCATACTTTTCCAGGAAGTGTTGGGCTAGGGGAGCGATCTCTTCCGGCCTCTCCCTAAGGGGGGGGAGGTGGAGAGAGAGAACGGCGAGCCGCCAGTAGAGATCTTCCCGAAAACGGCCTTCCCTGACCTCATTGTGGAGGGTCTTGTTGGTTGCCGCGATGACCCTGACATCCACGGGGATTGTCTTTGTTCCTCCGATTCTGGTGATTTCCCTCTCCCCCAGGGCTCTGAGCAGCTTGACTTGGGCGTCGCTGGCCAGGTCACCCACTTCGTCGAGGAAGAGGGTTCCTCCCTGAGCGAGCTCAAACTTTCCGGGCTTGTCGTTTCGAGCGTCGGTGAAGGCTCCCTTGGTGTGGCCGAAGAATTCACTTTCCACCAGCTCCCGCGGTATGGCTCCGCAGTTGACGACGACGAAGGGTCCCTCCCTCCTGAGGGAGGAGTGGTGGATGGCCCTTGCCACAAGCTCCTTTCCGGTACCGCTCTCACCGGTGATCAGAACTGTGCCGTCCACCCTGGCGACCTTCTCCAGGGCTTGAAAGATCGATTGCATCTTCGGTCCGACTCCGACGATCCTCTTGAGGGAGACCGGTTCTGTAAGCCTTTCCTGAAGCTCTTCCACGCGGCGGTTCAGCTCTTTCACCTCCAGGGCCCTTGCAATCAGGAGGAGAAGCTCATCGTTGTCCACGGGCTTCTCCAGGTAATCGTAGGCCCCTAAACGGGTTGCCTCTACGGCGCTGCGGATGCTTCCGAAGGCGGTCATGATGATCACGCTCGTCTTGGGGAACTCTCTCTTCACCCTCTCAAGAAGGTCGATTCCGGAGATTCCCGGCAGGTTCATGTCCAGGAGGAGCAGATCCGGCGAGAAGAGGGGGATGATCGTCAGCGCCTCCTCTCCGCTGGATGCCTCCCTGACCGTGTGCCCCCTCTCCTCGAGCAGGAGGGAGAAGATCTCCCGAATCCCTTTCTCGTCGTCGACAATGAGAATCTTTCCCAAGAGAGTCACTCCTTTCCGGTGCCTTTGAGGGGGAGGGTGACGATGACCGATGTTCCCTTTCCCTGCTGGCTTCGGATCTCAATGTTCCCCTCGTGTTTACGGGCGATGGTATAACAGATCGAGAGGCCCAGGCCCGTACCTCCCTTCTTCAGGGTAAAGAACGGGTCGAAGACTCTCTCCAATGACTCTTCGGGGATTCCTTCACCGGTGTCCTCCAGGGTGACCCGGACACTCTTTCCTTCCAGAGCCTCCACCGAAAGGGTCATCTTCCCCCCTGTAGGCATGGCCTGAAGGGCGTTGAGGAGCAGGTTGAGGAAGAGTTGCTTGATCAGGGAGGGATCGGCCCAGAGTGCGGGGGAGGGGGAGGGGAAGCGGCAGGTTATCTCCACCCGTTGTCTCTGGGCCGTGAAGCGGACCATGTCCAGACAGGAGTCGAGAAGGGTGTTGAGAAGAAGGGTCTCGGGCTGAGGCGTCGAGGGACGGGCGAAGGCGAGGAGGTCCGAGAGGAGTTTGGCGATCCTTTCGCTCTCCTCTAAGGCGTTCATAAGGAGCCTCTTCTCTGCGGTCCCCTCGGTTCGGGAGAGGACATACTGAAGGGTGGACTTGATAGCGGTCAGGGGGTTGCGGATCTCATGGGCCGCTCCGGCGGCGAGTTCGCCGACTGTGGCCAACCTATCCGCTCGTGACATTCTCTTGAACCGATCCCTCTGCTCCCTCAGGAGAAAGGCGTTCTCCAGGGCGATACCTATATGGGGGGTCAGGAGGGAGAGGTTGTTCAGAAGCTCGTTCCTCTTCTTGGCGCCGATCTCGGAAATCATGAGAACCGCGATGAGGCGGTTCATGGCGGTAATGGGGAGAAAGATCCCAAACCCTCTCTCTTCGACCAGAGAGAGCTCTTGGGGGTGGAGTGAGAGAGCCAGTCCCGGCGTCTCTTCCACGACCAGGGGGCTCTCGTTGACCCGGAGCCAACGGATCAAGGCCGTCTCCCGGGTGAGAAAAAAACCCGGCTGGGAGGGGGATCCCAAGGCGTGGTTCCAGAGGAAGCGTCCACTCTCCTCTTCCAAGAGAAGGAGCCCTGCCTTGCTCACACCGAGGAGCTCCTTGACCTTTCCCAAAAGGTTGAGAACGATCTGGTCGAGATCTTCGATGGAAGCCAATCCTTGCTGAATCTCCTTGAGGAGCTGACGGGGGAGAAGAGCGTCTGCGGGAGTGGCTTTCCCTAAACCGATGTCCATCGTTCATCTTACCTCTTCCAGGAGCCGAAAGACAAGAGGGGGGGGCTCTGTTTCGGAGAAGCTATCCTCCGAGGCTTTCCGACTCTCCCTGGGGAGGGCGGCGTTCAAGGGAACTTTCTGTGGCAAAAACCGTATGTATCTAGAAGAACAATCGAGTGGAGGTTTCGAT
>JAMOAD010000272.1 GCA_023621955.1 Acidobacteriota bacterium | reverse complement strand
TCCCAGAAACGGGCCTGGTTGATCCCGGAGAGGAGCGCCTCCAGAAAGAAGACCGTCTCCATGGGGTGAACCGGCCGGAATTCTCCGGCGGCGACACCCTTCTCAACGATGCCGGCGATCAACTTCACCACGAGCAGATGCTTTTCTTTGAGGAGGGAGAGATTCTTTTGAAAAACGATGCTTTCGGCTTTCCCGTCGTTCTCGTAGATGAGGCGAAGGAACTTGGAGGTCGATTCGTCCATCATCATGATACGCCCGATGTTGCTCTTGGCCTGATGGAAGGAGACGATCTCGGCAATGATCGCACGGAGCTTCTCGGAGTTTCTCTTCTTTGTGGCGACAATCTGCCGGACCATCTCCTCCTGGTCGTCCAGGTAGCGGGAGATAATCTCGAAGAGGATCATATACTTGCTGTCGATGTACTTGTAGAGGGTGGCCTTGGAGAGGCAGGCCTCCCGGGCGACATCGTCCATGGTCATGGCCGTGTACCCTTTGGCGAGGAGAACCTTCTCCGCGGCGAGAAGGATGGAGCGGTAGATCTCCTCGCGGCGGAGGAGCTCCCGTTTGGTTCTCAGATCGTCCAGATCTGTGGAGACGGGGTTTTTGTCCGTCATGGCCGGTCGAGAATCGCTCCAGAAGCTCTTATAGCGCTGGCCTCAGTGCGCATACCAAAAAGTTCAGAAGCTAAACCACAGAGTTTAGTCATGCGAGGAATATAACAGGGAGAAAAAGGCTTGTCAAACAAGAGAAAAAAGATGCCGAAAACGCCTTGGCAAGCTCTTCTATGGAGATTCTAAGGGATGAGACGGTCTGGCCGTGTTCCTCTGAAAAACCAGGATGTGTGGGAAAGAGCAACTAAACCAAGGTTTTGGGTAGAGAAAAAATTGTTTTTCTTCCGCGGCAAGCCTCGGGGCTTCCCTCTCTGTTCATGCCCTTCCCCAAAAGAGTGCATGAAAGGGAGGAGATAAAGGGGGAATCCTCCCGACGGAATCTCTTCAAAAGGGACGTGGGAGCCGAGAGGTTGCGAAACCCCTTTGTCTGTGAAGAAAAAAGGAGTGTTCCTAGGATAAACGGAAGAGCTTCCGGGAGGGCTCAGGGGAGGGTGCTTCCTCCGGGCCGTTGCTCTTGACCTGCCTCCATTTTTCTTTGTTTCCCCTGAATTTCAGGGGCTCATGGCCTTTGACTCTCCCGGAAGGTTGGGCTAAAGTAGCCGATGGAAAAACGAGGGGGAGAAAAGGCATCCAGGGAGGAGGTCGTCTCCAGGATGAGAAGCCTCTGGGGGGAGGCTCCTCAGGAAAGGGCGCTCCCGGTGAAGGAAGAGAAGATTGCCCAGGAGGAGAGCCCTCTGGTTCTCACGGAGGAACAAGCGGCGGTTGTCGCCTCCCGGGGGGACATCAAGATCAACGCCGTCGCCGGCTCTGGAAAGACAACTACGGTGATCGAGTACGCCAAGAGCAGGGAGAGAACGGCAAAAATTCTCTACATCGCCTTCAACAAATCGGTTAAGGAGGAGGCGAAACGAAAATTTCTCCAAGAGGGCCTCGATAACGTGAAGGTTGAGACGGCCCACTCCCTGGCCTACGGTCATACGATTCCCCTCTACCGATACAAGGTGCGTAGCCAAGGCTACAGGAGCCAGGAAATCGCGGAACTTCTCAAGATCAAGGGCGGAAGGGAGAGGCACTGGGAGCTCATTGTCGCCAACCATGTGAGACGGTTGACGGCCTGCTTCTGCAACAGCGAAAAGGCCACCCTTCGGGAGTGCGACTACCGCTCCGGGCTCGAGGAGGAGTCGGTCTGGTTCTTCAATTTTTATCAGGAAGCCGTCTTCGAATACGCCCAACGCTTTCTCTCCCTGATGGAGAAGGGGGAGATCGAGGTTACCCACGACTTCTATTTGAAGAAGTTCCACCTCGATTCTCCGAGCCTCGGCTACGATATCCTTCTCTTCGATGAGGCTCAGGACGCTTCCGGTGCCATGCTCGGGGTTTTTCAAAAGCAGAAGGGTGTAAAGGTCGTCGTGGGGGACACGAACCAACAGATCTACGGGTGGCGTTATGCGGTCAACTCCTTGGAGAGTCTCGACTATACGCCTTACTCACTCTCCACGAGCTTCCGTTTCCCCCAGGAGATCGCCGACCTAGCCGTAGAGGTTCTGAAAGAGAAGTCCTACCTTGGCTTTTTCAAGCCCCCTTCGATCAAGGGGAGGGGGACGGGAGGGAACGGCGGAGGGAAAGCCGTCTTGGCCAGGACCAACCTGGGTTTGCTCCTGAAGGCCATCGACTACTTGGAGGAGCGGTGCCTGAGCCGTCTCTACTTCGAGGGGAACATTCACTCCTATACCTACGCCGAGGAGGGGGCCTCTCTCTACGATGTGTTGAGCCTTTTCAACGGCAAGCCGAGCGCGGTTCATGACCCCGTCATCAAGAGGATGAGGGACCTTGCGGAGCTGGAAGAGTACATCTCCATGACCGGAGAGATCGAACTCGCCCTCATGGTGGAGATCGTCAAGAAGTATGGCAACGGGATCCCCGGGATTCTCCGGAGCCTGAAAGACAAACATGTGGGG
>JAMOAD010000298.1 GCA_023621955.1 Acidobacteriota bacterium | reverse complement strand
CCCCGCCGTTCATGGGGTCGGATGGGTTCCCCGAGTCTTCTCCTCTGAGCGGGAGCGCTTCGAGCGGGAACGTTTAGGGAGGAAGATCTTCCAGTTCGGTCCATCGAACCGCCCTGTACCTGTTCCGGAGAAAGAGGTCTACTTCCCCCTTCTCTACATAGAACCTCTGGCGGAGAACCAAGGGGCCATTGGGTACGAGATCTCTTCAGAAGGGAGAAGGGCCGCCGCCCTGCACGAGTCCCTTCGGGACAGCCTCCCCACGGCTTCCGCCCCGGTCTACACTGCCAACGACAGGCAGAAGGTCATCATGGTCTACTACCCCCTCTTCTCCCGGGGGAGAGGTTCCGAGGGACTCAAGGGGGTTGCCCTCATGTCGCTCAAGATGGAGATTCTTCTACAGGAGGCCTCGAAACAGCTATCGGAGCACTACCTGGAGAAGGGCCTCTACCTCTTGAACCAGGAGGGTGTGGACGAGAGAGTCTCCCTGAGCCATAGGGTAGAGGATGGTGACTGCGAGTTTGAGGCAGCCTTTCCCCTCTTCTATTTCGGGCAAAGCTACCTGTTGGCTTTCAGGAGCGGTTCGGGCTTCATGTCCCTGTTTCCGAAGAAGGAGGCGGAGCTGAGGGTCTTGCTCGGAACCTCTCTGACCCTTCTCTTGTCGGCCTTCGTCGGAGTGTTGACCTCACGGCAGTACGAGCTTCTCTGGATGACGGCCATCTATGAGGCCCAGAGGGAAGCTACACCGGATTCGACTCTGGTGGAGGACAACATGGGCAGGTGGATAAAGGTGAACCGGAGGATGGCGGACCTCACCGAGTTCACCCCCGAGGAGCTTCTCTCCTTGGAGGGCCGGACCCTCTGGATCAAACTGGCCTCCCGACTCGAAGACCCCGAAGGGTTCCTCAGAACCATGGGAGAGAGGGAGAGCACCCGGGGGAAGGTCCACCGGGGAGAGATCACCTTCCTGGACGGACGGTGCTACGTCTATTCCTCCTCCCCCATCATGGGCGATGAGAACGCCTTCTACGGATGGCTCTGGATCTTTCACGAAATCACCCAGGAGAGGGAGACCCAGAGGTCCCTCCACGAGAGCGAAGAGCGGTTCCGGGTCATGGTGGAGAACCTCAACGAAGTAATCTTCTCCCTGGACAAAGAGGGACGGTTGACCTACATCAGCCCGAAGATCGAGAGCTTCAGCGGGTACACCGCGGAGGAAGCGGTTGGAAGAGGGTTCTTCGAGTTCGTTCACCCCGACGACCTTCCGGGCCTTCAAGAGGAGTTTGGGAAGGCTCTGGGAGGGAGGAGCGCCTCACCCTTCGAGTTCAGGGTCTTTTCTTCCGACGGAGGAATCCGTTATGTCTACACCTCCAGCTCTCCCTTCTACCAGGATGGGAAGCTGGAGGGTCTGATCGGGGTCATGGGGGACACTACGGAGCGGAAGAGACTGGAGGAGCAGTTGAGGCAGAAGCAGAAGATGGAGGCGGTCGGGCAACTTACCGGCGGGGTGGCCCACGACTTCAACAACCTCCTTCAGGTCATCAACGGGTACACCGAGTTGATCCTGAAGAAGACCGACCAGAGGAGCCCTCTCTTTCCTCCCCTGGAGATGGTCGCCAAAGCGGGGAATCGAGCCGCCGGCCTGGTCGGACAGCTTTTGGCCTTCAGCCGCCGTCAGATCCTCAGGCCCGAGACCCTGGACATGAACGAGGTCGTCTCTGGCCTCCTGAAGATGCTCAAGAGGATTCTGGGGGAGAACATCCGGATCCTCTTTACACCGGGGTACCCCATCGGGACTGTCTTCGCCGACAGAGGCCAGATCGAACAAGTGGTGATGAACCTCTGCCTGAACGCCCGCGACGCCATGCCCCAAGGGGGGACTCTCTCCTTGGAGGTCTCTCAACTCTACCTCGATCAGGAGTACTGTCTCAGACAGAGCAGCGGCACGAAGCCGGGCCTCTACATCCTTCTCTCCGTAAGCGACACCGGCATCGGAATGGATCACGAGACCCTTCAACACATCTTCGAACCCTTCTTCACGACGAAGAAGCTGGGGCGGGGGACCGGGTTAGGGCTCTCCACGGTCTACGGGATTGTCCAACAGCACAACGGTATCGTCAATGTCTACAGCGAAGTGAAGAAGGGAACAAACTTTAAGATCTACCTTCCCATGGGTGGCGAGAGGGGGGAGAAGCCGAAGCTGATCGGAAATCCCGAGGAGGTCTCCGACCGGGGCGGTGAGGAGACCATCCTTCTGGCCGAAGACGATCCCCTGGTCCGAGAGTTTAACAAGAGCGTTCTGGAAGAGGCGGGGTACCTGGTGATCTGCGCGGAAGACGGGGAAGAGGCGGTACGGCTTTTTCAAGAACATCGGGAGGAGATCGATCTGGCGGTTCTCGATATCGTCATGCCCGGGCTTGGGGGAGGAGAGGTCTACGCTCGGCTCTTCCGTGAGAAGCCCACTCTCTCCTTCCTCTTCACCAGCGGCTACAGTAACCACGGCATCCATACGGCCTTCGTCTTGGAAGAGGGGTTCCACTTCCTCCAGAAACCCTTTACGAGCAGGGAGTTCTTG
>JAMOAD010000058.1 GCA_023621955.1 Acidobacteriota bacterium | reverse complement strand
GGCCCTGGACCTCCTGGAGGGTTACCGCTGGCCTGGAAACGTCCGAGAGTTAGAGAGCGTTATCTACGAAGGGATGGTCTTCGCGGAGGGAGATCTCCTCGACGGAAAAGACCTTCCCGAAAGGCTTTGCGCAACCGATTCCCCCTCCCAGGAAGAGATCCTCCTGCGAAGCCCCCTCGAAGAAGCGGCCTGGGAAGCTGAAGCCTCGGCCATTCGCAACACCCTCAGGGCCACCGGCGGAAACCGGACCAAGACGGCGGAACTCCTGGGAATCAGCCGAAAGACTCTCTTCAACAAGATGTCCAGGTACGGCATCAAAGAGGGTGCCGAGAAGTAGGAACACCCGGAGAGTCCCAACAAAGAGGCCTATCGGGGGCTCTCTTCCCCTCCCTTCTTCTCCACCTCCCCGGAACCGCCACACTCATCGCACTTGGAAGGATCCTCCCCGCAACCCCAGAAGATGACTCCCGTCCCCCTGCACCGCAGACACCTCGTCTTAGGCCTCTCCTCTTCTCTCCCTTCTCTCTTCTCTTCGTCCATGGGCTCTCTCTCCTTAAGGGCTCCCGCCTTCAACCGATGGAGCGGGAGGTCCGGAAACGGTCTATCGCCACGGCCATCACGATGATCACGCCGATGATGATCTCCTGGATGTAGTTCGGCCACCCCATCATGGTACAACCGTTGCGGAGAACCGCCATGATGAGGACCCCTATCAGGGTTCCCAGGATGCTCCCCTCCCCTCCGTTCAAGCTTCCACCGCCGATGACGACAGCGGCTACAACATCGAGCTCTGTTCCGTTGGCCACGGTGGGGTCCCCGACGGTGAGACGGGAAAATTCCATGACCCCCGCGAGCCCTGTCAGGAGTCCTCCCAGGGTGTAGAGAACAACCTTCATCCGGTTCACCGGAACCCCACAGAGCCGAGCGGTCTTCTCGTTGGAGCCTATGGCGAAGGTCCACCTCCCGAAGACGGTGGTGTTGAGGAGGATCGCCGCGCCCACTCCCAGAAGGAGGAGAATCCAGACGGCGGGGGCGAAGACCAGCCAGGGGGGATCGGGGAAACGGCTCATGAGGTTGTTGACCCAGGAGAGAGGGGCATCGATCTTCTGATTCCCTGCCAACCATTTAGCGCTCCCTCTGGCGATTCCCAACATCCCCAGCGTGACGATGAAGGGGATCACCCTCAGGGTCGTGATCAGAAGGCCGTTCAAGAAGCCGATGGCCCCGCTCAGAAGGATTCCGCAGAGGATCGCCGCCCAGGGGGAGAGGCCGCTCTTGACCGCCAAGGCCACCACCACGCTGGAGAGGGCGATGGAAGAACCGACAGAGAGATCGATGCCGCCGGTGATGATGATGAAGGTCATCCCTAAGGCGCAGAGGCCGACGATCACTGACTGGGTGAGGATGCTGCGGAAGTTCCCTCCCCTGAGAAAGCTCTCCCTCACCTCCGGAACCAGGGAGAAGAGAAGGATAATGAGAATCAACCCCAGGAAGGGCCCCAACCACTGAAAGATCTTGATGTTCCCGTTCTTCCTCATCGCTTTTTCTCCGAAAGGCTCTCACGCCCCACCGTCGCCGTCAGCAGAAGGTCCCGTTCGTTCCACGCCGACGCCTCCCTCTCGGCGACGATCCGCCCCCGGTACATCACCACGATCCGATGGCAGAGGGGAAGGAGTTCCGAGAAGTAAGAACCCGCCACGAGGACGCCCCTCCCTTGAGAGGCGAGTTCCCGAATGATCTTGTAGATCTGCCCCTTCGCCTTGATATCGACCCCCCGGGTCGGCTCGTCTAGGACAACGATGGAGGCCTCGGCGTTCAGGAGCCTGGCGAAGGCGACCTTCTGTTGGTTTCCCCCGGAGAGCTCTCCAGCCGGTTGTTCCAGGCTTCGGAAGAGGACGGAGAGCCGCTTGAGAAATCCCTGAACCCGCTCTCCCTCCCTGCCTCTCAGAATCCACCCGCCCCCTTTGACATACTCCCCCGAAGGGATCAGGGAGACGTTCTCTCTCAGGGAGAGGGCCAGGGCCACTCCCTCCTCTTTCCTGTCTTCGCTGAGAAAGCCCCACCCCTCACGGGTGAGGGCCGAAGGGGTCTCCGGCAGGGGGCCATGGGGTCCCTCAACGACTCCCCCCTGCCTGGGAAGAAGTCCAAAGAGTGTCCGAAGAGCCTCGCTCTTTCCGGCCCCCACGAGCCCGGTGATCCCCAAGATCTCACCCTCCCGGAGTGTCAGGTTCAGAGGGTGGGGAAGAAAGGGGCCCTGGAGGTCCCTCACGGTCAGGAGGTTCTTGCCCGTGCAGGGCGGTGGAGGAGGCAACGCTAAACCCTCGAAGCCACCGACCATCATCTCCACAAGGCTCTCTACGGAGCTGTTCCCCACTTCTCCCCTTCCCGAAACGGTTCCATCCCTGAGAACGGTGAAGCCATGGGCAACCTCTTTGATCTCCTCGAGGAAGTGGCTGATGTAGACCACCCCCACCCCGCTCTCGCTCAGCCTCCTCACGACCCTGAAGAGAACCTCCGTATCCCTCTGGGAGAGACTGCTTGTGGGCTCGTCCATGATGACGATGTTCGCATCC
>JAMOAD010000230.1 GCA_023621955.1 Acidobacteriota bacterium | reverse complement strand
GTCGGGGACGCCTCCTCGGTTTTGTCGAGAAGGGACGCCTCCATAGGCTCCACCTTCCCGGCAGGAGGTTCCTCCAGGGGTACAGCAAGAGCGAATCGGCGAAGGAGCTCCTCGCTTCCTGGCGAGAGGGGCGGTGGGCCCAGGGAGTATCCCAATTGACCGGTTACCTGAAAGAGACGGGACTGGCAGGGAGGATGGAGGGGAAGAGGCTTAGAGCCATGCTTCTTAAGGAGATGGAGGCCGAGAGTTCCCTCTCCTACCTCGTCAAGCGACGCCTTCCGGGAGTCCTTCTCCTCTTGGCCGGGGGAATTCTGATCCTCGTCGCCATCATGGCTATGGGGGGCGCCTCCGGAAGGGGCTCTTTCTTGAGAGTTCGTTTCAGGGGGAAAGAGCCCTCTTCGAGTGTCGATTCCCTCACCGACGGAGAGAACCTTCGCGAGGAAGAGTCCGATGTCGAGGGGGAGGAGAACCCCTTCAGGGAAGAAGAAAACCCAGGGGATCCCCTGCCTTGAGCCTGTAGAAAGAAGCCTTCCCCGAGGGGAGTTCAAGGACGTAGAGGGCTGGAACCTTCGGAAAGTATGAGGGACACTGCGATGTCTTGCAGGGGGGGACTCCCTGCTGAATTTCGACGATTCGGCGGTCCGGTCCGATCCAGATCAGGTCCAAGGGAAGGTAGGTGTTCTTCATCCAGAAGGAGTGATAATCCACTCTGTCGAAGACGAAGAGCATTCCGTAGTCGTCGGGAAGGGAACGGCGGTACATGAGCCCTAGGGCTCTCTCCCGATCCGTGACAGCCAACTCTATCCGAAGAACCTTTCCGTCAGGGAGGGTCAGGGGGATGAAGATCTGCGAGGCCATGAGAGAGACCTTAGACAAGAGGAACAAAGCGAACAGGAATCGAGAGAATCTTCTTAAAGCGGCCATGAATTTTTTCCTCCACTCTCAAGTGTTGTGCCCCTCCCTGGGGGCCTACAGGAGCGACAAGAACGCCCCCTTCCGCCAGCTGATCCCTGAGAGCGGGGGGAACCCGCTCCTCCGGCGCGGCGGTGATAAGGATTCTCTGAAAAGGCGACATCTCCGGCCAACCGATTCGCCCGTCACCGTGGCGAAGGTGAACATTGGATAGGAGACCCAGGGCGCGGAGTCGGTTCTCCGCCTCCCTGTAGAGGGGCTCAAGGATCTCCAGAGAGAAGACCTCCATCTTCAGCTTTGCCAGGAGAGCAGTCTGATAACCCGATCCGGTGCCGATCTCCAGGACCCGGAGTCCCGCTTCCGGGCGGAGAAGGCGGGTCATGAAGAGAACGATGTAGGGCTGGGAGATCGACTGTCCGAAGCGAATAGGCAAGGCTTCGTCCTCATAGGCACGGAAGCGCGAGGCGGGCTCCACAAAAAGCTCTCGGGGGAGGGAGATCAGGCCGTCCACGAGTTCTCCGTCCAGGGGAAACGCTCGGTGAAGGCTCTCTGCAAGCCGCATTCGAGAGGGGACGTAAGGGTCATCCACGGCGGTCACAGGGGAGGGAACCAACACTTTTAGGGGGTGTATAAGTCGTCTCCTGGAGGGAGAAACCGACGGATAAGCCAGGGAAAGAGGTGAAAGTTCTTAGGGGAATGGTTCGGGTTGACATCGGCTGAGGAAAGATCACTTTTGCCTCCCCGGAAGGAAAAAGGAAAAACGCCCCCGACGGGATTTGAACCCGTCTCGCCGCCGTGAAAGGGCGATGTCCTAACCGGGCTAGACGACAGGGGCGTGTGAGTCGTGCAGGATTCGAACCTGCGACAGCCGCCTTAAAAGGGCGGTGCTCTGCCAACTGAGCTAACGACCCGTCAACTGCTGTATTATAGCAAGAAGCCGGTGTTTAGTCAACGGCCCTTACTTGATCTCCTCAAACTTTTCGATGATCCAGCGACCCATCTGACCGTTCTCGATGTTGTAGCGGCAGAGGATGACGTTGTAATCCTTGGCGCCGGTGGGGCCAACGATGTTGATGACAACGGTCTTCTCCTCTTTCTTGAGGGAGATGCCTTCGGGTTCGGTCTGCTCGCCCAAGGATTTCTTGATGACGACCTTAACGTTCTCGAGGTCATCCTTGGCCTTCTGAAGTCTCTGCTGAACCTCTTTGTACTGACCGATCATGGTCTCTCTGTTCTTCTCAGCCTCAGCGAGAGCCGCGGCGTTCCCTTTCTTCGCCTTAGCGGCTTCGTAGGCGTCGTTGGAATCCAAGACCTTCGGCTTCAGCTCGTTGAGCTCTTTCTCAACATCCGCATAGGCCTGAGCAAAAGCGGTGTAATCGGAATCTATGGCCTTCTGCTCGCCAACACTCTTGAGCTCCCATTTTGTAAAAACAAAGGAGACAGGCTCCACGGCCATAGAGGAGAGAGTATCGTTATCCTGCATCTGGACGGCACGGAAGTACCTTTCCAGAAGGGACTTTTCAGGCTTGCTGCAGGAAACGGTAAAGATCACGGCCAGGATCAAAACACCAGCCAAGAGAAACTTTTTCATGGAAAAACCTCCTCGGATTGGTTATCTTTATTATGGACCGATTCAGGGGGTGCCGTAAAGGCCTCATCCCCAAGA
>JAMOAD010000320.1 GCA_023621955.1 Acidobacteriota bacterium | reverse complement strand
CCAGGGGCAAGAAGGGGGCTCTCGTTGGGGCAGGCGATGGAGGTGACGTGCCACCCTCCGCCGGCGGTTTCCATGATGTGGATGTGGAAGCCTTCCGGCATGAGGTGAACCGTTGCTATCAGGAGCAGGGCTCCCAGAGCAGTCAGACTCTTCACTCGTCTTCTCATGGTTTGGTGAAGATTATACCCCTTTCCTCGGAAAATGTTTCTTCCCCGGAGAGTTTTTCTCTGGGGAGGAGAGCGTTGGGCGCAAAGAGGCGCTCTACGGAGAGAACGGTGTGGCATCCTTTTGCCTCTCATCCTCTGGCTCCGTCGAAAAGAGGCTCCCCTTTTCGCTTTCCGCCATGAAGAAAAGAATCGATAAAGTCGCTTAAGGTTTGAAAAGAAGGAGAAGGGTGGTGTACTCTCTATTATGATGCTTCCTCTTCTTGTTTTTACGGATCTTGATGGGACCTTTCTCTCCGAGGGTGGCGAGGATTATCAGGAGGCCCTCCCCGGGTTCAAGCTCCTGCGGAGGAAGAGAATCCCCGTCGTCTTCCTGACCGGCAGAACCTTCCCGGAGACGGAGAAGTTCGTCCGTTCCCTCTCTCCGAAGAGTCCCTTCTCCGTCGAGAACGGGGGAGCCCTCTATTTTCCCCAGGATCTTGACCTGGCCGGAACCGAGGGGCTTCCCCTGAGGGGGCGTTATCGGAAGATGGTTCTGAACCAAGGGGTCGAAGGGTGTTCCGAATTCCTCTCGGAGTTTTCGAAGGAGGCAGGCGTCGAGATCTTCTCGTTCAGAGATTTCTCCTCCCAGGGGCTCAGCGAGGCCACAGGCTTGCCCCTCGCCAAGGCGGCTCTCGCCCAGGAGAGGGAGTTCGACCTCCCCTTCTTCCCCCCCTCACTTCCGGAACCACTCCTGAAGGAGTTCTTGGCGCGGGTTCAGAGGGAGGGGCTCACCCTCCACAGGGGAGCCAGGTTTTGGTCCCTGAGCCGGGGGTGTTCCAAAGGGCTCGCCCTCGAAACGGTCCGCCGTCTCTACATCCGTAAGTACGACTCCATGGTCCCCTTCACTATCGCCTTGGGAGACGGAGACGACGACTTTTCCTTCCTGCAGATCGCGGACTACAAAGTCCTCATCCGGAGGGAGGGGTACGATTCCGAGGGGCTGGCCTCTCACCTCTTCGGATGCAGGGTCTCGGAGTCCCTGGGCGCCAAGGGGTGGAGCGAAGAGGTACACCGCTTCTTCGAGCTCTTCAAAGGTTGGTGAGGAGGGGCCTCAGGAGGTTCAGGGCCTCTTCTCTTCGGAGGGGGCTTCCCGGGAGGGCTCCGTCGGGGGAGGGCACCTCTTGAGGGCCGCCTCGCGCAGGAGGCGGTTGACGGGAACCTGAAGAGCGTCTGCCTCTGCAAGAACCCGAAGGAGATCCCCACACCGCCCCTCAAGGTAGAGGAGGTTGATCAGGTTGTTGTAACTCTTCTCGTGCCGGTTGTCGTTGGCAATGGCCTTGCCGTAGGCGTCGGCGGATTCGTTACGCCTGTTCAACTTGAAGAGGAGATTCCCTTCGGTATAGAAATAGTCGGCCGGGACCTTGTCCTCGGTGGGCATGGGCCTTCCAAGGTCTTCTGTGATTCTCCGGAGCTCCGCCTCGATGCTGTCGATTTCCGCCTGAAGGTTGGGGACATAACAGCGGTTGGGATTGCGGATCAGGGTCAGGACATCGTTACGTCTCACCTCAAGGCTCTCTTGGACCTTGCGGAGGTTCTCCCGGCGAACCCTCTCTTGGTTGATCTTGAACCCGGCGAAACGGGGGTAAAGCTCCTGAGCCATTCGAACCCTCTCCAAACCTTGGGTGTACTCACCGCGAAGGTAGTGAACCTGGGCCTGAAGGTTCAACGCATCGCAGTGAAAGGAGACGATTTTTAAACACTCCTTCAACCCCTTGAGGGCTTCGTCGAAATCCCGCTTCTGAAAATCGACGACCGCCTTGTCGAAGCTGATCTGGGAACGGGAGAAGGCCTCCTGGCTGACGCTCTTCTCCTTCCCTGAGAGAAACGCCAGGGGAAGAAGCATGAGCAAGGTCAACGGGAAGAACCAGGAGTAGAACCTCTGTGAAGCGATTCTCTGTCCCATCGGGAGCCTCCCCGAGAGAGGGTTCTCCCCTCTCGAACTCTTTGCAACCTCTCCCTAAGAATAGCACTGTTTCGAAACCGGCGCCAGAAAGAGGAGAAAACGAGAGGGAAGGCGTCGGAGAGAGCCCTGGGCCGCTCAAGGTTTGGAGAACCCCTCTCGGAGAAGCCGCTAGGGGTTTGGACACTTTCGTTGGGGGAGAGGTTCCGGCGTGTTCGACAGGGGAGTGTGGTATAGTCTACAGATAGGGTTGTCAAAGGGAGAGAGCGGTGGAGTGTGTCGAGGCAAAGAAGAAGGAAAAGAGGGGAACCTCTCCGAGAGAGAGTGTTGAAAACCGTATAGGGACGGTCCACCGGTGCTGGTTGTTCTGATCTCCCCCCACGGGAGCATCATCGCCTACGGGTTAAGGCTTCTCTCCTCCTGTTTGGGTAAGGCCGGCCATAGGGTGCGCATGATTTTTCTCCCTTTCCCGGAAGAGATCGAACCGATCCCCGGTCGA
>JAMOAD010000067.1 GCA_023621955.1 Acidobacteriota bacterium | reverse complement strand
GAGGGAGAAGGAACGTAGCTCCTCCTTTCCCCAGAAGAAGGCTCCCTTCTGGTCGTCCAGAGAGGTGACCCTCTGAGGGTTTGAAAAATTGCCGTCCGCCGTCCAGAGGTCTGGGTAGAGGTCGAAGGCGGAGCGGGTGAAGAGATAGGTGGAGGAGTCGTCGCTGTTGCCCAGAAGTTCCAAGTGGTAGGGCCCTTTCATGAGCCGTTGGGGAGATCTTTCCCAGGGGGCGACTCTGTAGATTCCCTCCTCACCGGTCTCTTGGTTCCGCCCATGCAGGAGGAGGAAAGGACGATCTTCGACCCACCCTCTCTCCGAGGTCGGCTTCTCCAAGGCGCGGAAGAGAACCCTCTCCTTGCGCCCCATCCCTCCCGTTAACCGAAAGGCCTTTCCGTTGTTGGTGTCGAAGCGCCAGAGGTCGATGCCGTCGGAGAGGAGGAGCCCCTCGTCGCCGTTCACCCAGGTCGGTTCCCCCCAGGAGGGAGCGGGAGAGGGACGGTCCCAGTTGCTTCTCCTGAAGAGATCATCCGCTTCGCCGCTGGCCTTCAGGAGAAGCTCCCGCTTTCTGGTCCGGTCGAAAAGGTGCCACATCCCCTCCTCACCGAACCAGAGAACGAAGTTCCCCCGGGGGGAGAGGTACCCCTTCCAGGGGTTCTTACGGGCGAGGGTGCGACGTTCGCCGCTCTTTAGGTCGACAAGGATGACGTCGTAGAGAGAACCTTCGAAGGAAGAACTCCTCCTGTAGGGGTAGAAGGAGTTGAGAAGTAAGGACGAAGCCGTGGTGTCCACGGTCCCTTCAGGGTTCTCCCTGTCGGTGACAGGAACGACCCGGCGCTCCTTGGGCAGGAAGAGCGCCTGCCTGGGTGTCTGAGTCGCCCTCCTCTCCATCCGCTCTTCCTGGGAGTACGGGAGAGGATCGTTCCACTTCCAAAGTTCCACTTCCGGTTTGAGGTTTTTCGTCTCCCCCCGCCCCTCGGTGTAACCAAAGAGAAAGGCCCCCTGACTCTCGGGAAGGAATCGCATGGGAGCCTCTGCAACAACCTCCCTTTCCATGCCCCACCCGGTAGTGGAGCCGTCGACGAGCGGCAAGGCCCCTGGGGTTCCTTCACTCCAGCCGTAAACCTTCCAAAGAGGCCTTCTCTTTTCGAAGGTGTCCCGGTTGGAGAGAAAGACCACCGAACCTCTGGCAGAATCGACGGTGAGGTTGGTGTAGAGCCCCTCCCCCTGGAGAAGAACCTGCACGTAGGCGTCCTTGAGCCGGCACCGGTAGACCCCATTCTTCTTAGAGTTCTTGATGGAACGGAGGATGAAGAAGATGTTCTCCCCGGAATCGTCCATACGGCTCTCCCAGACATCGGAGAAAACCACACGACGGTCATCCTTAAGGGATATGACCGTCAGGGCCCCCCCCTCTCCTCCGAACTTGCGGTTCCTCTCGAGGTTGCTCTTCTCCTCACCGAAACGGGGCCGGTCCAAAACGGGAAGGGCGGGGATCGAGGGGCGCACGGTTCTAGGGGTGTCTGCCGGGGCTTGTGTCCACCTCTCACCGGTAAAGGCGATCCATGAGGATCCTCGCCGGGAGGCGACCACCTCCTTCACCTCCGGGAAGATGCTCCTGCTCCCATCGTAGAGGCGAAGGAGGGTGAAGCTCTTGAACCTTCCCCTCTTCTTGGAGGAGAGAGAGCCGTGCTCCCTGGGGTAGACGGTGAAAAAACCGTACCGGGAATCCCGAGTAAAGCCGGGGCGGACCTTGGAGAGGTTCCTTCCATCGCTTCCGAGGGATCCGACCGAATAGGCATACTTTCGCGATCGACTCCGGAAGACCACCCGCCCCTCCCCCTTGAGAGAGGAGACGATGTACGCGGTCCAGCGGCCGTCCGGAGAGAGAGTCGCCTCGCCAAGGTTCTCCCACTTTTCCAGGTCTTGAAAGGCGATGGGTCGCTTCGCCTCCCCCTGAGCGAGGAGGGGAAGGGAAAGAAGCAGGATGGCGGGAACGAAAACGGAAAGGAGCCCCCCCTTCCGTTCTTCTCTCCCTCTGGCTCTACCCACTGCAACCTCCGAAACGATTCTCCCGTCAAGAGTACCACAGATAGAGGATTCGGAAAAGCCGACCGGTCTCCCCCCTTCGCGAAGAGCCTCTCCATGGGTCCGAGGAAAACCTCTCTTCAAGGTTGGGTGGGGCTCCTCTGGGTTTGCCTTTTTTCACGCTTTCCCGTACCATTTTCCCTGATCCGGCCCCTGTGAGGGCCGTGACGAGGAGCGAAAAACGGAGACCAACACTTATCGACACTACTGGGCCCTTGATCGGGAGACGATTTTTCTCAACCACGGCTCCTTCGGAGCCTGCCCCCTTCCCGTATTGGAGCGGCAAAAGGAGCTGAGGGAGAGAATGGAAAGCCAGCCTTGCCGTTTCATGCTTCGGGAACTTCCGGAGCTTCTGGAGAGGGCGAGGGGGGCGTTGGCCTCTTTTGTCAAGGCCGATAGGGAGAACCTCGTCTTCCTCCCCAACGCCACCGCCGTCCTCCCCAACGCCACCGCCGGCGTCAACACAGTGTTAGCCTCTTTCCCCTTCCGCCCGGGGGACCGGCTCCTGACAACATCCCACGACTACTTCGCCTGCCACAACGCCCTCATGGTCAACGCGGAGAGAAGGGGCGCCGTCGTCGACACCGTGTCGATTCCCTTTCCCCTCTCTTCGGAAGAGGAGATCGTCGAAGGAGTCCTCTCCGCAGTCACGCCCAAGACCCGACTCGCCCTCCTGGACCACGTGTCCAGCCCGACGGGCCTCGTCTTCCCTGTTGGGAGACTGCTCTTGGAACTTCAGGGCCGAGGGGTGGAGTGCCTCGTAGATGGAGCCCACGCTCCGGGGATGCTTCCCTTGGAACTGGAAACTCTTCGCCCCGCTTTCTACACGGGCAACCTCCACAAGTGGACCTGCCTGCCCAAAGGCGCGGCCTTCCTCTATGTCCGCCCCGACCTTCAGGAGAAGATCCGCCCCCTCTCGATCAGCCATCTCCGGGAGGAAAACGGCGAAGGGACGCCCTTCCAGAGGGAGTTCCGGTGGCAGGGGACCCGGGACTACACCCCATGGCTCGTGATCCCCGAAGCCCTCTCCTTCCTCGGTTCCCTTCTCCCGGGAGGGTGGGAAGAGCTGAGGGAGAACAACCACAGGAAGGTTGTCGAAGGACGAAGGGTTTTGGCGGAGGTTTTAAACACTCCCCCTCCCTGTCCGCCAGGGCTTCTCGGATCCCTGGCCTCCCTCCCCCTTCCCCCCAGTGAATCGAGTTCCTGCGAGATCGATCCTCTTCAGGAAAGGCTCTACCGACACTACCACATCGAGGTCCCCATCATGACCCTTTCACAACCACCTCGACGCCTCATCCGCATTTCGGCACAGATCTACAACAGAAAGGAGGAGTACAAAGCGCTGGCCGAAGCCCTGGGGGAAGAGCTCCGGCGACGCTAAGCCTCTTGCCCCGCTCTGTGGTATACTTGAAACCATGAAAAGAGCACTCCTGGTTCTCTCCCTTCTCGTTCTTCTTCTCCCCCTCCAAGGGGCGAAGCCCTCCCTGACCGCCACCATCCCCCCCCTCACCCTCTGGCTCTCGGAGATCGCCGGCCCCCAGATGGAGATCACGACCCTCATCAAACCGGGCTCCTCTCCCCACACTTTCGCCTTAACCGTCTCAGCGGCCGCATCAATCCATAGGTCCAAGGGGATGGTTCTGGTGGGAGCGGACCTGGAACCCTGGCTCAAAGAGATGGGGAACCCCAAGAAGAGCTCTATCCCCCTCTTCGTTCTGGCGGACCACTGCGCCCCCCTGATCGGCCCCGCCGACCATCCCAACCCACACCTGTGGCTCTCCCCTCGAAGGATGGCCAAGGCGACTCCGGCGCTCGGAGAGTTCCTCGCCCGCCTCGACCCCGCCAACGCCCCCCTCTACCGAAAGAGGGCCGGAGAGGTAAAGAGGCGCCTGGAGGAGCTGGACAAATCCCTGACTCAACAGAGCCGTTCCCTCTCCAAGAGGGCCGTGGTGGTTCACCACCCCTCCTGGAACTACCTCCTGGAGGACTACGGAATCCGAGTGGTCGCCACTGTGGAGCGCAACGACGAGGAGACCCCTTCGCCCCGACGGATTCAGGAGATCCTGGAGACCATGAAGAGGGAGAGGGTCGACGTCATCCTCACGGAACCCAACGTTTCCGCCCCTTGGGGAAGGATGCTCTCCCAGGAAGGGCGGGGCCGCGAGGTCGTCCTGGACCCCCTGGCCTTCACCCCGAACCTGAAGAGCTACGCCCAATTTTTGGAGAAGAATTTCCTCCTCCTCAAGGACGCCTTGAGATGAACATGCCCCTCCGTCTCGACGGGGTTTGCGTTCAGTACGGCCCCGAGACGGTCCTGGACAGAGTCACCCTGGAGGTCAAGAGGGGGGAGTTCCTCGCCGTCGTCGGTCCCAACGGCGCCGGCAAGACCACCCTCCTGAGGGTGATCCTCGGGCTCAAGAGGCCAGACCGGGGAGAGGTTGAGGTCCTGGGGCAACCCTTCCACCGGATCTCCAAGATCCGCCCCCTCCTGGGCTATGTTCCCCAGGTGATTCAAGAGAACCTCCAGATCCCCCTCCAGGTTGAGGACATCGTCCGGATGGGCCGCTACCCAAGGCTTGGTTTTCTCAGATACGAGAAGGAGCCGGACCGGAAGGCCGTGGAGACCGCCATGGAGAGGCTTCAAATCCTTCCCCTCCGCAGGAATCTCTACCGCACCCTTTCGGGGGGGCAGAAGCAGAGAGTCTTGGTCGCCCGAGCCCTGGCCGTCGAGCCTGAGCTACTCATCCT
>JAMOAD010000166.1 GCA_023621955.1 Acidobacteriota bacterium | reverse complement strand
GTCTCTCCCTGGAGGCCCTTTCGGGAAGGCTCGAGGATCTCTCCTACCGAAGGGTCCTGGAGAGAGGGTTCGCCCTGGCCCTCAAGGAGGGACGGCCCCTCTTGGATGCTTCAGAAGCAAGGGCTGGCGACCCCCTTCGAATCGTCCTCTCCCGGGGAGAGCTCATCGCCGAAGTCAAGAAGATCAAGGAGGAAACCCTTGGACAAGAAGGTTGATTTTGAAAAGATGTTTCAGGATCTGGAAGGAATCGTCAAGAAGATGGAGGAGGGCAACCTCCCTCTGGCGGATTCCCTCGAACTCTTCGAGAGGGGAATCTCCCTCTCCCGGACGCTGCGGGCCGAACTCGACGCCGTGGAAAACCGTGTGGAGATGCTCATGAAGAACGCCGACGGAGAGGGCGAAGCCACGACACCCTTTCTCCTCCAGGAGGAAAAGTGACGGCTCCCAAGGCCAACCGCTTTCTGAGAACCCGGGAGGCTCTCTTCGAGGAGTATCTCTCTTCCAAGGTCCCGGAAGCACGGAGCCCCCTCCACCCCCTCTACAGGTACGCTCTCTTCTCCGGTGGCAAACGGGTTCGTCCCCTCTTGGTCATCTCCCTGGGCGAACTTCTCTCGGCCTCACAGGAGAGGGTTCTCCCTTGGGCTGCCGCGGTCGAGATGGTCCACACCGCCTCCCTGGTCCACGACGACTTGCCTCTTCTGGACAACGATGACCTGAGAAGAGGGAAGCCCACCCTCCACAAGGCCTTCTCGCCGGGGTTGGCCCTTCTCGCCGGAGACGGACTCGTCTCCCTGGGCGCCGAGGTTCTCCAAGAGGCCTCCTACTCCACCTCCCTCAAGCTCCGCCTCACCCAGCTCCTCCTGAGAAGCTGGGGCGATCAGGGAATCGCCGGAGGCCAATCCATGGAACTCCTCCCGGACTCGGACCCTCTCGATCTCTTCGCGATGAAGACCGGAGCCCTCTTCGCCGCCGCCCTGGAAGGAACAGCGCTCATCCTCGGGTTCACGCCCAAGAGGGTCAAACTCTTCGCCTCCCTTGGGGAAGAACTGGGAATCGTCTTTCAGCTCCAAGACGATCTCCAGGACAGCGGGTCCTCCAGCTTCAACATCCTCTCCCGCCTCAACCGTCCAGAGTGCCTCAGGCTTCTGGAGGAGAAGGTTGACCGTTGCCGGAGAATGGTTCATACTTTAAAGGTGGACGCTCCTCCCTTCAACGAACTGATGGAGCGGATACTTACCCGAGGAAAGGATGAGAAAGCTCCTTGATTCACTTCACTCCCCTGCGGACCTGAAGCCCCTCACCTACGAGGAGTTGGAGGGTGTGGCCCGAGAACTGAGACAGTCGATTCTCTCCGTTGTCTCCGAGACCGGGGGACACCTCTCCTCCAACCTAGGGGTCGTGGAGCTCACCCTCGCCCTCCACCGTGTCTTCAACACGCCGCAGGACAAGATCCTTTGGGATGTCGGCCACCAAGCCTACAGCCACAAACTTCTTACGGGAAGGCAGGAGCTCTTTCCAAAGCTCCGCCAGTTCGGAGGAATCTCGGGCTTCCCCAACCGGGACGAAAGCGTCCACGACACTCTGAACACCGGCCATGCCAGCACGGTCCTCTCCGCAGCCTTCGGCCTCGTCGTCTCCCGAGAGAGCCGCAAGGAGAGCCACCATGTGGTGGCCGTCGTCGGAGACGGCTCCCTGACCGGAGGCCTCTCCCTGGAAGCGATCAACCAGATCGGCCAGCACAAGAAACGGCTCATCATTGTCCTGAACGACAACAAGATGAGCATCTCCCCCAACGTAGGAGCCATCTCCAAATACCTCGACTATCTCCAATCCGGACAGTTCTACGTCAAGACCAAGGAGAGCATCCGCACCGTCGTCGAGGGAATCCCGGGAATCGGCCCGAAGTTCGTCGACCTTGCCCACGACATCGAAGACAAGCTGAAGAAGCTCATGACTCCTGGCTCTTTCTTCGAAGAACTGGGGATCAAGTACGTCGGCCCCATCAACGGCCACAACCTTCGAGAGCTCGAAGGCGTCCTGAGAAAGTGCAAGGAGTTGACGCGCCCCGTGTTGATCCACGTGGTAACCAAGAAAGGGAAAGGGTACCTGCCGGCGGAGAAGAAACCCGACCTCTTCCACTCCGCCGCTCCCTTCGACATCGCCACTGGCCGTTTCCGCCGGGGCGACCATCCCCCGACCTACAGCGCCGTCTTCGGGAAGACCGTCGCCGAGCTCGGGGCCGCCGAACCTCGACTCTTCGCCATCACCGCGGCTATGCCGGAGGGCACAGGGCTTCAGGACTTTCAGAAAGCCTTCCCCGCCAGGTTTTTCGATGTAGGAATCGCCGAACAGCATGCGGCGGAATTCGCCGTCGGCCTCGCCCTCGGGGGAGAACGCCCCCTGGTGGCTATCTACTCGACCTTCCTCCAGAGAGCCTACGACCAGCTCGTCCACGATGTCTCCCTCATGGACCTGCCGATTATCTTCGCCATCGACAGGGCCGGCGCCGTCGGCGGAGACGGTCCGACCCATCAGGGGATCTACGACCTCTCCTACCTCCTCCCTCTGCCCAACTTCGTGGTCATGGCTCCCAAGGATGAGGCGGAACTCAGGAACATGCTCTACA
>JAMOAD010000070.1 GCA_023621955.1 Acidobacteriota bacterium | reverse complement strand
ACCCGGCGAATCCCTTGGCTGTGGACGACCGCCAACCCCTCTTCCAGATGGAGGAGGTCGATCGTTTTCCCTTGGGAAAGGAGCCCTTCCGAGGCAGACCCAAGAACGGGAAAGAGGAAGGGGCTTAGGCCTTTCCGGGCGAGGGCCTCGTTGAGTAGGAGGGGAAGCTCGCCTCCCCCCGCGATTATTCCGATCCGAGAATCCATTTGTCCGCCGTTTTCTTGATGACCCCTCTGCGGGAGGAGCGGAAGAAGTCGATAAGCCGCTGAACCTCTGCAGGGCAAGGGGCCATACTCTTCTCTATGAGTTCGAGGGCCTCACGGGTGTTCAGGTTGCTCCAAAAGAGGGTCTTATAAGCCTCTTTGATCTGCTGAACAACCTGAGGAGAAAAGCCCCTCCTCCTCAGGCCGATGGCGTTCACGTCCATGATGGTGGCCGGACGGGAGCCGATCACCCTCGAGTAGGGCGGGACATCCTGAGTCACCACGGAAGCGGCTCCCACCATGCTGTAGGCACCGACCCGAACGAACTGATGAACCGCCACGAAGGCGCTCAAGATCGCGCAATCCTCCACAACCGTGTGGCCGGCCACGGTGGCGGCGTTGGTGAAGATCACCTCGTTGCCGATCTGAGAATCGTGGGCGATGTGGGAGTAGGCCATGATGTAGTTCTGGCTTCCCACCCTCGTGACGGCGCCTCCCTTGGTGGTTCCGATATTGAAATCGCAATGTTCCCGGATGATGTTCCGGTCGCCGATCTCCAAGCGGTTGGGCTCGTCCTTGTAGCCGATGTCCTGGGGTGAGGTACCCAAGCAGGTGAAGGGGAAGACCTTGTTCTCTCTTCCCAGAGTCGTGTCCCCCTCGATATGAACATGGGAGGAGATTGAACTCCCCCTCCCGATACGTACCTTCGATCCGATAACCGAATAGGCCCCTATGGAGACCTCTTCGTCCAGTTCTGCCCCTGGTTCAACGACCGCCGTAGGATGGATCTGCGTCATGGGGATCTCCTCGAGATTTCAGATCGAGAGTTTGGTCTTTTCTTTGATGACCGAGACGATGGTCGCCTCGGCGGCTATCTCGTTCCCCACCCGGGCCACACCTTGGATCTTGCAAACCCCTCTGCGAAAAGAGAGGAGTTGCACCTCCATGATGAGAGCATCTCCAGGGGTAACGGGTCTCTTAAAACGGGCTTTCTCTATGCTTCCGAAGAGCATGAGAAAATTGGAACGCTCTTCCGGGGTAAACTCCTCCATCAGGAGGAGCCCTCCTGCCTGCGCCAGGGCTTCGATGATCAAGACGCCAGGCATGACGGGATTTCCAGGGAAGTGGCCCTGAAAGAAGGGTTCGTTGAAGGTCACGTTCTTCAGGGCCACTAGCCTTTCAGCCTTTTTAAACTCCAAGACCCTATCCACCAAGAGGAAAGGATACCTGTGGGGAAGAATGTTCAGGAGTTCTCGGGCTTCTACTACCATTTTATTTCTTCTTGGCCGGAGCTGCGGCGGGAGCGGGAGCCGGTTGAGCGGCGGGAGTGGCGAGAGAGGCCTTGTTGTAACGCTGAACAACCTCATCGGTGATCTCGATGGAAGGATCGAAGTCGACGATGCTCCTCTTGTCCAGGATCACGGTCAAACCTTTCTCTTCACGGATCGCCTTGATGATCGGGGAGAGAGCCTCTTGAATCTTTCCAAAGATCTCCTGCTGTTGGAACTGAAGGTCTCTCTGGGCATTGTTGTATTCGTTCTGAAGGCTGCTCTTCTTCGATTCGATCTCTTTCGTCAGGTCCAGGCGGGCCTTGTCGCTCATGGTCATGCCCTGGGTACGAAGTTTCTCTTCCAAGAGGTCCGCATCCTTCTTCATCTTTTCGAGTTGCTCGCCTTTCATCTTTTGGAAGTCCTGGAGCTTGGTGAAGGCTTTCTTACCTTCGATGGACTTTTCCAGAATCTCCTGGGGATCGAGGATCCCAATCTTGGACTGGGCCGAGAGGAAACCACCGCCCAAGAGCATAGCCAAGGTCAGAAGAGTAAGCAGTGACAACGTTTTCTTCATATGGAAAGCCTCCTATAAGTTTATATCTTAAAACGTGGGTCCGATACCGAAACGAATCTGGAAGGGGTCTTCGCCAGAGGTCACCTGCTTCGGGTTGTAAGCGAAGATGAGCCTGAAGGGGACTCTCAGCATGGGAACAAAGACTCTGATCTCCCCTCCCAGAGAGGAGTAGAGGTTCCCCAAATCGGCCTTGACCCCAGGTGCCCAGGTGTTGGCCGCGTCTGCGAAGAAGATGAGGCTGAGCGGAGATTGAGCCCCCATGGGGACCTTGTACTCTAGGTTCAGCTGAACCATCTTGGTTCCGCCCAAGATGTAACCGTTGCTGTCGGTCGGAGCGATCGAGTAGATCTCGAATCCCCTCACGCTCCTTTCACCGCCGAGGAAGAACCTCTCGTAGTAGGGAACCTTCGATTCTCCCCCTTCGAGAGACTTGATGAAGCTCGTCTCAAAGTGAACTCCGAAGACATGCTTACGAGAGAATCCCTTTATGTACTTTGTGAATTCAAATGCTTACGAGAGAATCCCTTTATGTACTTTGTGAATTCAAGCCTGGGCTTAAGAAGATGGACATCCCCGCCGAGGATCTTTCCCGAATACTTGACGCTGAAACCGTAGAGCGTGCCCGTGGTCGGTTCCAGAGGCGAATCCACCGTGGAGTAGTAGACGTTCGGAGTCAGGCTCGAGTAGGTCCGTTTCCCTGCCTGGTAGTAGTAATAGTAGTAGGGGTCTGTGCTGTTGAAGAGATCGCTCACGTCTCGAATATCGATCTTCTCGAAGGAGTATGTGAGACTGCCGTTCCAGTAACGGTAGAGACGGGCAGCGAGGGTGAGATCGACTCCCTCCCCCCTTCTGTCGAAGAGGTAGGGGTAGACCGTAGAACGTTTGAAGATTGTAAAGCCCGCTGTCATGGGAAGGTTGAAGACGTAAGGCTCGGTGAAACCGAAGCTGTAGTTTTTGGAACGCTCACCGTACTGGGCGGAGAGGCTGAGCTGTTCTCCGGCTCCCATGAAGTTCACCGTGGAGTAGGAAAACATCACGAAGGTGCCGTCGTATCCGCTGTACCCGCCGCTAAATTGGATCATGTTGCGGCCCAACTCTTCGACTTTCACATTCAGATCGACCTGGGAGGGGTCTTTCTCGTCGGGTTTGACATCGGGCATCTCTTTCAGATCGACCAGACCGAGCTGCTTCATTCTCCGAAGACTCTGCTCAAAGAGCCCGGTGCTGAAGATCTCCCCCTCCTGGAGGAAGAGTTCCCGGCGCAAGACGAAATCCTTGGTGTAGTTGTTCCCTTGAAAGGAGAGGTAACGGAGGTAAGCCTTTTCGTTCTCCTGAACCTGTAGAGTCAGGTTAACGTTCTTGTTCTGGAGGTCCAGGTTCTCCTCCGGAGCGATGTTGCAGTAGAAGTAGCCGAGGTCTCCATAGGCCTTCTGAATCTCGGTGACCCCTTCCTTTTTCTTCTTGAGGCTGTACCAGTTGCTCTTCTTTACCTTGAAGATCGCTTTAATCAGCTCCGAGGGAAGGACCTTGTTCCCCGCAACGCTGATATCGCCGATCCGGTAGCGGGAACCCTCGCTGATGGGGATGGTAACCTGTACCATCTTCCGCTTCTTAAAAAAGGCGTCCCTCTTGACAACGTACTCGAGCTTGGGTTCACCGATCTTCGCCTGGAGGTACCCCTTGTTGTAGTAGGCCTCTTTGATGTTTTCCAGGGCCTCTTCCATCTTCTCCTTGGAGTAGCGGTCCTTGGAGAAGATCGAGAAGAGGAAAGAGTTCTGCCTCTGCACCTTCATGGCCCATTTCAGTTTAAAGGAGGGGATCGCGTTGTTTCCGGCGAAGCGGATCTTATCGATCTTGACAGCCGCTCCCTTCCTGACCGATAGGGTCAGAGTGACTTGGTTGTTTTCAACCTTGACATCGCTCTTCACGTCGGAATCGGCGTAGTTCTTCTCGGTCATGAGGGCTCGGATCTCATGCTCGGCCCTCTTGAGTTTGTAGGGATCGAAATAAGAGTAGGCCTGAAGCTTCAGGTTTTTCTCTTCGAGACGCTTTTCAATATCGCCCTTTCCGATACCCTTCGTCGAGAAGATCACCTCTTTCAGGACGAGGCGTTCCTTCACATGTAGAGTCAGATTCAACCCTTGTGGGTTCTCTTCTTTGGTGATTCGAATATCATCAAAGAACCCTGTTGCCCAAAGTTTTCTGAAACCCTCTTCAACAACTGTGTCAGAGTATTCTTCGCCGACAGTGACTCCAAAATAAAACAATGCCGTTTCTTTGGTGATCCTTTGATTCCCTTCCACCTGGATTTGAGTGATGACGGAGGCGGAAAGGGGTAGGATGAGGAGCATCGTTACTAGGAACAATCTCGACAAATGTCTCATCTTCACCTCTGGGCGCGGAAAGGGATTGATCGTTATACCATAAGTGGGAGAAAAAAGGAAGAAACCTCTTCTCAAGGGTGTATAGGGCTCCCCTTGAACCTCCGCCCTCTTTTGTCTATAATGAAAGAACAAGGAGTGCTCTGGAGATCCGATGGTGGAATTGGAGTTACCCTATTGTCACACCCAGGAGGTGGTTCACCTTCTTGAAAAGCAGGTCTCCTCAATCAAAGAGAAGCTTGGAGTCACCCTTTCTATCGATAACGGCAGAGTCAGATTCTTAGGCTCCAGCGGGGATGAGGAGTACGCGGCCGGGTTTTTCCGTCGGCTCTTTATCGCCGTTGAGAAGGGCGAGGTTCCCAAGGAGGAACAACTCCTGGCCTACCTTTCCCTCCTTCCTGAAGAAGAGGAGCAGAGGCTGAACACCATCGCACAGCAGTCGGCCCTCTTTCCCTTCCAGAGGAAGAAGGTCTACGCGAAGAGTTACAACCAACACCTCTAT
>JAMOAD010000291.1 GCA_023621955.1 Acidobacteriota bacterium | reverse complement strand
ACGGTCTACTCCTTCCACCTCCCCGCCCTCTCGGTGATGCTTCTCCCCTTCTTCCTCCTCGGGAAGGTCATAGGCTCACCGCTCCTCTTCTTCTTCCTCCTGAGGCTGGGAATGATCTTCTGGGCCCTCGCGGCCGCCAGGGAGTTCTTCCTCCTCCTCAAGGATCTAGGGCTTAACTCCGACCTGGCCCTCTTCACCTCCTTGGCCGGTTTCTCCCTCACCCCCTACCTCTTCTTCGCGACCCACATCTACCCGGAGATCCCCGTCACCTTCCTCATCCTTTTCGCCCTGAGGAGGCTCTACTTCTCCCGGGTCTTCTCCCCCCTCGCCGCCTCCCTCGCCCTGGCCGTTCTCCTCTGGACGGGCGCAAAGTCCCTCTTCATCGTCTTCTTCCTCCTCCTTCCCCTCCCTTTCAAAAGGTTTCGGGAGCTCTTCCGGTTCCGCTCCTTGGCGGCCTTCTGGCCCCTCCTCCTCTCGGGGGTTCTCTTCCTCCTCTACCTCTACCACGCCTACGGGACCCTCTCCATCCTTCCCATCTACTACGGGATCCTGACTCCCGAGCAGGAGAGGTACTACAAGGAGCTGATCTTCAGCTTCAAGTACATCCCTCCCATCCAGAGGATCGACAGCCTCTTCAACTACTGGTTCGATCAACGGGACGGCCTCCTCTTTTACTTCCCCTTGGGTTTCCTCTTCTTCCCCGGGCTTTGCCACTTCTTCAAGAGGAAGTTCTCCTCCCTCTGGTTTCTCCTCCTTCCTTTCGGAGTCTACGTCTTCAACTACGCCTTCAACACCCATCGGGGAGGGTACTGTCCCCCCGCCAGACCCTTGGGGGCCTTCGTCTGGATGATGGTCCTTCTGGCCGCCCTCTTCCTCAAGGACCGGTGGGAGAGGCGTACGGCCCTCCCGGTCGCCGTTCTCTTGGCCTTCACCCTCTTCTTCACCTTCTTCCTGACCCTCCACCCCCTCTTTCTCTACCAGCCGACGACCCACGAGTTTACCGAGAGGGCGACGCCCCTCTACCAGGAGTTCAGCAACTCCGCCATCTATTGGCCCGATCTGATCGGTTCCTTCTTGAAGGGGGAGAACCTCTCCCACCGGGCGAACCTCTTCTGGATCCTCTTCGCCGCCCTCTTCGCCTTCGGGTGGAAGAGGGGTGGACGGGGCTGGGGACGGCTTCTGGCCATCTTCCTCTTCGGGGTGACCCTGGTGACGCTCCTGATGCCGCGCTTCTCCTTGAAGAAGTACCCCGAGAACTATCCCGTGGCCGATCGGACCCTCTTTCTGAGGACATCGAACCTGCTGGCTCCGACGCCGGAGGGGGGAATCGAGCTCTTCGGCGGGGGTGAAAAGTTCATTCCCCTCCTCTCGGCCCGTCAGAGGGGGGAGGTGCGGGTGAGGCTGAAGGGGATCGGGGGGGGCTGGATCGGGCTCTACCAGGACCGTCGTCTCCTCCGCTCGGGAAACCTGAAGCCCGGCGAGAACTGGGAGGTCCGGTTGTCCGAACCGGCCCTCTTCGAGGGGAAGAACCTCTTCCCCCTCTACGTGCGGACCGAACCCTTCGCGGACTCCCCCCAGAGCCCGGCGGCCTTCGGGATGAGCTTCTCTTCACGATGAAGACCCCCTCTTCCCTCCTCCTTTCGGATCCGGTGGAGCGACTCCCCGGGGTGGGGCCCAAGAGGGCCCTCCTCCTCAGAGAGGAGGGAATCGAGAGCGTGGAAGATCTCCTCTTCACCTTCCCCTTCGGGTTTGAGGACCGCTCCGACATGAGGGACCCCTCCCGGATCACCCCCTCCTTCACGGGGTGGATGAAGGGCCAAGTCCTGAGGGCCGCTTTCCGGTGGATCCCCAAGAGGCGGATGCCCCTGGTCCAGGCCTGGGTGGGGGATCCGGAGGCGCCTCTGTCGCTCCTCTTCTTCAACCAGAAGTACCTTCTGGCCTCTCTCAAGCCCGGCCTTTGGCTGGCCTTCTACGGAACCGTTCAGGAGAAGCCCCGGGGGGGACTGGAGGTGGTGCCAAGAAGGTTCCGAATCTCTCCTCAGGAGCCCCGGGAGGGAGTCTTTCCCCTCTACAGGAAGATCAAGGCCCTGGGGGGAGGGACACTGACGAACCTGATCTCTAAGGCTCTCGAGGCTTGTCCCATCGACGAGGTCCTCCCCGAAGGGATGAGGCAGGAGCTGAAGCTTCCGAGCCGGGCCTCCAGCTTGAAACTTCTCCATAAGGGTGAGGGGGAGGGGCTGAAAGAGGCCAGGGAGAGCCTGGTCTTCGAGGAGTTCTTCCTCTTCCACTTCAGGATGATGCTCTTCAAGAGTCTCACCCAGGAGGAGAAGAAGGAGCGGGTCTACCTCCCTCCCGAAGAGGCTACCGAGCCCTTCGAGAGCGCCCTGAAGATGAGCCTGACCTGCGACCAGAGGAGAGCCTTCCAGGAGATCGGCAAAGACATGGCCTCCCCCGTGGCTATGCAGAGGCTTCTTCAGGGGGACGTGGGGAGCGGAAAGACTCTGGTGGCGCTTCTTGCCGCCTTCCACGCCCTGAGAAGCGGAAGCCAGGTGGTCTTCCTGGCCCCGACGGAGGTCCTGGCAAGGCAACACTTCTCCAGGGTCCAGAGGATGGAGCTCTTCAAGCCTTTCCGGCCG
>JAMOAD010000231.1 GCA_023621955.1 Acidobacteriota bacterium | reverse complement strand
GCCGCTTTGCTCTTTACTGATCTTGGGAAGCGCCCGTCCCCAAGGCTCTGGCTTGAAGGGTTTGCGGAGTTTCATCTAAGAGAAGGGTTAAAAGCCGGACCCCCCGGGGAGGAAAAAAAGGAGGAGGTCTCTCGGTAGGTTCTTCCGACTCTCCTCTGCGATACTTACAGGTCCCGGTGGGGCTTCCCGGCCCTCATTGCTTGACCAACTCCACCCTCCGGTTCTTGGCGCGCCCCTCTTCGGTGTCGTTGGGGGCGACCGGGGAGAAGAGACCGCACCCGTAGGAGCGCAAGCGGGAGGGGGAGATCCCATGCCCCCGTACCAGAGACTGGAGGACGGCCTCGGCGCGCTCCTGGGAGAGTTTGATGTTGCTCTCGATACCGCCGACGTTGTCGGTGTGGCCGACCACGTAGAGCCTAAGAGCGGGGGTGGACGTCAAGAGCTTGGCGATTTCGGCGATTGCCTGAGCGGATTCAGGCTTGATGATGGACTTGTTGGTGTCGAAGAGAATCCCGTAGACAGCCGCATGGCCGGTGGTGTTGATGTCTTGGCTGAGGGCCGCGGCGTCGGCGGCGATCTCCTGGACCATCCCCCCCTTCTGAACGATCGTGAGCCAGTACTTCCCCGTGAACTCGACTCGCACCTCGATCCAGATCTCCTGGCCGTTCTGGACCAGCTTCATGGTCGTCAGACCCTTCTCGCTCCAAAGAACCGTTCCACCCTGTTTTTTGACGGCGTTTTCGTAGTTCCTCTGAATCTGAAGTTCGCTCGGCTTTGTGGTGAGGTAACTCTGGGGGTAGTAGCTGAGCCACCAGTACTGTCCCTCCACGGGATCCTTCCGTTCCTTGCTCACCTTGAAGGCGTAGGAGTCGAACTGCTTGTTGTTACACCCCCGGAGCCAATAGTCGGGCATTCTGGTGAGCAGGGGGTGGTCCTTACACCTCGCATCATCCTTCTGCACGACGGTCAGGCTCAGAGTCAGCGCCATCAACAGAACCGCGCAAAGACAAAACGTTCTTTTCCCCATCTTTCCTCCTTTATGATCCCCGTAGTGGGATCTTAGCAGAAAGAAGGTAGGCATACAAAGGAAGAGAGAAATCGTAAATGCCGGGTTTTAAAAAGGAGTGTCCGTTGTATTCGTTGTATTTGTCCCCTTTCAGGCCGATTCCGAATATTTGGGAGAGAGGAGGAGAGGGTGAACTCACTGAAAAGGAGGGGTGAAAAAAAAGCGGCCTCAGTCGCGCAGGAAAGGCGACTGAGGCCGCGATATATTTTATCCCTTGGCCGCGTTCTCGCGGCCATAGGGTCAAAAGGCTTTAGACTCCTCCTCCGAGGATCTTGAAGAGGGAGATCTGATTGGCTCTCTTGGCGAGGCGCGTGGAAACCAGCCCCTTCTGAGCGTCGTAGAGGGAGCGTTGCATCACCAACACGCCGAGGTAGCTGTCGATTCCCTCCTTGTAGCGAGCGTCGGTGAGGCGGTAGCTGTCGGCCAAGGCGTTGACGAGAGATTCCTGAGCGTCCAGTTGTTCCACCAACGTCGTCCTTTTCACCAGGGCGTCGCTGACTTCACGAAACGCCACCTGAATCGCCTTCTCGTACTGGGCGACGGCGATCTTCTTGTCCACCTTGGCGGACTTGAGGTTGGCGATCAGCGAACCGCCGGCGAAGAGGGGCTGGACAACCTGGGGGGAGTACTTCCAGTACCCTGTCCCGTCCTCGAAGAGAGAGGAGAGCTCCGGGGCCAGGCTTCCGGCCGCGGCGGTTAGGGAAATACGTGGGAAAAAAGCGGCACGAGCCGCGCCGATGTTGGCGTTGGCTCCCTTCAGCTGATACTCCGCCGCCAGAATGTCCGGGCGGCGGAGGAGAACCGTGGAATCCACACCGGCGGAGAGATCCTTCAGCTCCCCGACCGTCTCGAGGCCGTGGGGAAGCAATTCGGCGGAGACTGTGGTTCCTGTAAGAAGGTTCAACGAGTTTTTGTCCATCTCGACCAACCCCGTGTAGCGGGCCACGTCAACCCGAGCCGCTTCAACCTGGCTCTGGGATTGGCGGAGAGAAAGGTCTGTGGCGACCCCGGCGTTCCGGCTCTGGAGAACCAGATCGTAAGAGTCTTTCTGGGCCTTCAGCGTGGCTTGGGCGAGGTGCAGGTTCTCCAGGTCCGCCGCGAGGGTGTAGTAGTTCTCGGCAACCGCGGCAACCAGGGAGATCTGCGCTGCAACCCGAGCCTGGTCTGTGGCGAAATACTGGTTCAACGCCTTGGCCCTCAGGCTGCGGAGGCGACCGAAGAGATCTATTTCCCAAGAGGCTGAGCCTAAGGCGCTGTATTGCTCGACGTTGTAAGCGCTCCCGGTGGAGGAGACCTGCTGGGGAAGCCTATAGTTTTCCGCCCCTCCTACCGCCGAAACGGTGGGGAGGAGGGAGGAACGTTGGATTCTGAATACTGCCCGAGCCTTCTCGACGTTGAGGGTGGAGATTCTCAAGTCCCGGTTGTTGGCCAAGGCCAGGGAGATCACCTCCTGAAGGTTCTTGTCTGTGAAGAACTCCCGCCAGGCGGGAACGACGACCTTGGAGGCCTCGGCCTGAGCTGTCGCGCTCTCGGGGAGAGCCTTGGGAACAGGAGCCTCAGGACGGTGGTACTTCGGCATC
>JAMOAD010000300.1 GCA_023621955.1 Acidobacteriota bacterium | reverse complement strand
TGAAGGGCGGGGCGCATGATGTCGGCGGTGGCGTGAACCGCGCCGGAGACCATACCGTCGGCTACCCCCTTCTTCACCAGCATGACCCCGTAGTTGACCGGGTCACGAAGGTATTCGTCGGCCTTCTCAAGGGTCATCCCCTTGGCTTTCCTCAACTCCACAAGGGTTTCGATGTACTCTCCTCTCCTGGGATCGGTAAGGGGGTCGATGAAGATCGCTCCCTCAAGGTCTCTTCCTTGGGCCGCCTTCAAGATCTCGTCACGTTTCCCAAGAAGAATGATCTTGGCGATCCCCTCTTTGAGAACCTTCTCGGCGGCCTCCAGGTTCCTGGGCTCCTGGGATTCCGGCAAAACGATGGTCTTAGGAAGGCTCTTCGCCTTCGCTTTGACAGTTTCGATAAACGCCATGATGATGCCTCCTTTATGAAAGAGTCTCTTCGGCCATGAGACGGGCCAGGGAGAGACAATAAAATTTCGATTCCGAGCTCTCGCTCCTGGACATGACGACCACGGGCTTGGTGGTCCCCTGAATCAGACCGGCCAACTCTCCGCCACCAAAGAGCATAAGCCCCTTGTAGAAGGTATTGGAAGCCTCCAGAGAGGGAAAGATCAACACATCCGCCTCCCCCTCCACGGGGGTCTTGACGCCCTTGATGGCCAACCCCTTCTTGTCACAGGCGCAGAAGAGGTCGAGAGGCCCGTCGACGATGGCCCCTTGCAGTTGCCCCCTCTGGTACATCTTGCTGATCTGGGCGTCATCGAGAGTCGAGGGGAAATGGGGGCTCACCTTCTCCGCCGCGCCCAGAAGGGCGACCTTAGGCAGAGGGATTCCGAACCGGTGGGCCATGGCGACGGCATAACGGACCATGGCCTTCTTCTGCCTGAGGTCGGGGACGGGAATCACCGCCGTATCGGAAACAAAGAGCAGCTTGGGATATTGGGGAATCTGGATTGCGCAGACATAGGTCATCACCTCACCGGGAGGGAGAAGACCACGCTCCTTATCCATGACCGCCCCGAGGAACTTGGAGGTATCCACGAGCCCCTTCATGACGATGTCGGCCTCGTCCTCCCGCGCCATTCGAACGGCCTCCTTCACGGCGGCGACTTCGTTCTCCCCATGAACGAGGGTAAAGAGCTTCGGATCGACCCCCTCTTGGCGACAGGTTTCGACGATCTTCTCCTCATGGCCGATCAGGAAGGCCTGGACAAACCCCTCCTTCACGGCCCGGGAAACCGCTCCGATGGTGTTGGGGTCCTGGCCGAAGGCCACGGCCAGGCGTTTAGCCCCCTTGAGCGTCCGAACATGATCAACCAAGCCTTCGAGAGTACGGATCGCTTCCACGGTTCTCCTTACTTGGCCATCAAGGCGCCCAGAGCGATAGAGTAAAGTTTCGTCTTGGTGCTGTCACCCCGGGAAGAGAGAATGCAGGGGACCTTGGCACCGAAGACCAAGGCGCCGAGTTCGGCTCCCGCAAGCTTGGTGTTCGTCTTATAAAAAACGTTCCCGGATTCGATGTTGGGAAAGAGGATACAGTCGGCGTCGCCGGCCACCTCTCCGGTAATGCCCTTGATCTCCACGGACTCCTTGTCGATGGCCACGTCCAAGGCCAGGGGGCCGTCGATAATGGCGCCACCCTTGATCTGCCCCCGCTCTCCCATCTTGGAGAGAATCGCCGCGTCGACACAGGCCTCCATCTTGGGAAGAACCTGCTCGGAGGCGGCCAGAACGGCGACTTTGGGCCTGTCGATTCCCAAGGCCTTCGCCGTGGCGACCAGGTAGTTCAGGATGGCGGTCTTCTGCTTCAAGTCCGGAAGAGGGATCACCGCAACGTCTCCGCAGACGATCAGCTTCGGATACCTGGGGGTTTCGATAACCGTCACGTGGGAGAGCACGGCGTTGGGAGAGGGCATGAGCCCCTTCTCCTTGTCCAGGATGGCTCTCATGTACTTATCGGTGCTCACCAACCCCTTCATCAGAATCTCCCCTTCCCCGGCGTTGATCATGGCAACGGCTTTCTCGGCCGCCTTGACATCGGATGGGGCCGTGACGATAGTGACCCGGGAGACGTCGAAACCGTTCTCTTCACAGGTCTTCCGGATCGCGCCCTCATCACCCACCAGAACGGCGTCAACCAGGTTGTTATCCATGGCGTTGTAGATCGCCCCGATGGTGTGGGAGTCGTTGGCCCAAGCGGCGATAAGCCGTTTCTTCTTCCCCTGGGACTTTACAACTTCAATGAGTTCGTCAAGTTTCCGGATAGGCATACTTCATCTCCTTAAGATATCGTATTAGAATATAGCCTAATTTAATGGATTCACGCCTTTCTGTCAAGGTGAAAGCGACCTTAAGACAGGCCCCAAGAGGTTCTCCCTTCCCTTGAAGAAGATGGAAGGAGGCTCTCCCCTCCCCTTCACGCCCTCCCCCGGAAAGGGAAGATCTCTCCGAACCCTCGTAAGAAGAGCAAAAACAAAATTTACGAAAGAATCCGCCGAAAAGCGATTCCCTGGGGAAGGCTTCCTGCGTACCTTTTTTACCGGATCCAGTCCCCAGGCCTTTCCGGAAGATTCCTCCCCCCCTTTCCAAGTCCGAAAGGGTAAAAAAAAGGGGGAGGCTTTCGCCTCCCCCGGTATGAAAACCCCTGAAGGGGT
>JAMOAD010000322.1 GCA_023621955.1 Acidobacteriota bacterium | reverse complement strand
TTTGGCTCCTCGGGCAGGACTTGAACCTGCAACCTAGTGATTAACAGTCACCCGCTCTGCCGATTGAGCCACCGAGGAGCATCCAAGCAGGAACATACTATACCCCATCTCTGGAATTCCTGTCAAGAGGTCTTCTTCCTTTCTTCCTACCCTTGACCCTACCCTCTGGGAGGGGTAAAATCGTTTTTCTTATGGGTGCCGGAAGGCGTCAGAGGGAAGACGGTGAGAATCCGTCGCGGTCCCGCCGCCGTGACCGGGGACGAAAACCGCATGAGCCACTGTTCGAAAGGATGGGAAGGCGCGGCCAGTAGTGTGATCCGGGAGTCGGAAGACCTGCCTGTAAGAACCCCGAACGACTCTCTTTCCGGGAAAGGAGGAGAGGGTTCGCAAGGTGAAAGAGGAGAAGTCTCGGTTCCGGTCCTCTCTTGAAGAGGAGTGCCGGAGGGAGGTGCAACGGAGGAGTTCTCTCTCTGTGAAGGTTGAGAAACACAATCCGGATTCGGGGAAGGGAGCCGAGCTCCCGCCGCCCCGCGACTGTGATCGTGACGAAGGTCGCTTCAAGCCACTGTCCGAAAGGATGGGAAGGCGCGACCGGAGGATGAACGAAAGCCAGGAGACCCGTACCGGAGGCGAAACAGAGCTTAAGAAATCTTCGAGGGAAGATGGAAAGGAGATGATAGTGAAGAAGAGTATCTTGGTTTTATTGCTTTTGACGGTGGTTGTTCTCTTTTTCCCGCTCGTTGCTCAGACAGCTTCTTCTAGCGGCGATTCCGGGGAGGAGAGCGAGAAGATTCCCGTGTACAACGTTGTTGTCACGGCTACAGGAAACGAGACAAGCCTGAAGGATCTGGGGGTGACAGCCACAGTGGTCGGGAGGGAGGAGATCGAAAGGAGGGGGGTGAGCTCCCTAGCCGATCTGCTCCGATCTGTGCCCTCTCTGGATATCGTAAGGACCGGAGGTCCGGGCCAGGTCGCTACACTCTCGATTCGGGGAGCTAAGAACGAGCATACCCTGGTGATGATCGACGGCGTCGAGATCAACGACCCCATGGGAACCGGGAGATCCGCCGATCTGGCCACCATCGCCGCCGACGATATCGAGAGAATCGAGGTGGTACGCGGCTCTCAAAGCCCTCTCTACGGTTCCGACGCCATGGCCGGTGTTGTGAACATCATCACCCGGAAGGGGGCAGGTTCTCCCAAGGGTTTCCTCTCCAGTGAGGCTGGGTCGATGAAGAGCTTTAGAGAGAGCGCCGGTTTTTCCGGAGGAGGGGAGAGATTCGACTACTCCCTGGGAGTCTTCCGCTCCGACACAGAGGGGATCTCCGCGGCCTCATCCGCCCAGGGGAATACTGAGAAAGACGGGTTCGGGAGCACCTCCCTCTCAGGACGCCTGGGTTACAGGGTTCTTCCCAATCTGGAGTTCTCCTTGACCGGAAGGTACACCAAGTCCAAGGTTGATATGGACAACGCCGGCGGCCAGGGGGGGGACGACCCGAACAACAGGGCCGACACCCAGTTGAGTGCTCTCCGCTTCGAAACCAAGTGGGGACTCCTCGGGGATCGGTGGGAACAGAGGTTCGCCCTCTCTTGGGGAGAGAACAAGAGGGAGTACAGAAACGACACCGATCAGGCCCACCCCTTCGACTCCGACAACAGCCGATACACAGGTAGCCACTGGAAGCTGGAGTGGCGCAACAACGTCAGGGTTCTCCCGGGCCACACCCTCTCCTTCGGTCTCGAAAGGGAGGAGGAGAAGGGAGACTCTCTCTATGCCTCCCGGAGCCAGTGGGGTCCCTACGAGGACATTTTTCCGGAGAAGGACGCGACTACGAAGGCCCTCTACCTCCAGGATCAGGTCAGGGTTGCCGAGGGAATCCACCTTGTCGCCGGCCTCCGTTTGGACGACCATGAGCGGTTTGGTTCCCGAGGAACCTTCCGGGTAGCCCTCTCGGCGCAACTTCCCTGGAAAGGGGCTCTCATGAGGGGGAGCTACGGGACGGGTTTCAAGGCCCCCTCCCTCTACCAACTCTTCTCCCCCTACGGGTCACAGGAGCTGAAGGCGGAGAGGAGCAAGGGGTGGGAGCTCGGCGCGGAGCAGGTCCTCTTCGGCGATCGCTTCTCCCTGAGTGTCACCTACTTTCGCAACCGCTTCGAAGACTTGATCGACTACGACATGACCGCCTGGAAGTATTCCAACGTCGCCGAAGCCTTGACCCGGGGCATGGAGTTCTCCCTCTCCGCCGCCCCCGCCGAAAGGGTGACGGTGAAGGCCTCCTATGCCTATACGAAGAGTGAGGACCAGAACGGACTCCCCCTCCTGCGCCGCCCGAAGCACAAGTACTCCCTAGACCTGGGCTGGCGCTTTCTCGACAGCGCTTCCTGGAGTCTGACCCTGATCGGCGTCGGAGAGCGGGACGACCTGGTCTTCATCGGGGGAATTTCGAACCGAGCGGCCCTGGAGGGGTACCTCTTGGTCAACACTGCCCTCAGCTACGAGCCGCTCCCGTCGGTCCGCCTCTTCGCCAGAATCGACAACCTTCTGGACAAGACTTACTGCGAGGCGTGGGGCTACGGGACTCCCGGCTTCTCCCTCTACGGAGGAGTCCGGTTCTCCTTCTGATCCATCGCAATCTTCCGGGGGCCGGGACGCTCTTCCCGGCCCCCGGATTCTCCTCCGCCGCTTCACAGGCCGAATCCGGAGTCCTCAAGGGGAGGAGGCTCTCACCCCTTCGGAGGGGCTGGGGGAGATGCTCCTTGAGGAATCTTTCCTGGTGGGTCAACCCTCTTGTCCTCCTTTTTTGGCTGTGGTATACTCCTCTAATCCGAAAGGGGAGTGGTGTTCAAGGATCAGATCCTCCCTGAAAAGGAGACCCCTTACCCCCGAAAATCGATGGAGGCTTTCATGACCGACGAAAAAAACATCAAAGAAGAAGAAATCCAGCAAGAGCCCGTTTCCGCCGAAGCCGGTGGAGAGGATCTCCATAAAACCCCTCTCGAGGGGGAGACCCCAGCCTCGGAAGAAGACTTCCAGGTAAACGAGAAGGACAAAGAGCTCACCAAGAAGGTCGAAGTCAAGGTTGAAGACGAGAAGATCCTCCAGGAGATGGAGAAGAAGCTCCAGAAATATGCGGGCCGGGTGAAGCTGAAAGGGTTCAGGCAGGGCAAAGTTCCTATGGACTACGTCAGGAAGCTCTTCCATCAAGACCTTCTGGAAGAGTCCATGGAAGAGCTGGTCAACGAGAAGACCAAAGAGCTTCTCGGGGATGTTAAGAACCTGGCCACCTACCCCAACGTCTCCAAGGAGTATAAGGAGGGCGAGGGGATGACCATCAAGATCGAGTACGAGCTCCTTCCCGAAGTGGTGATGGACGGGATCGAGACCTACGAGGTCGAGGGAGTCAGCGCGGAGGTGAAAGAGGAGGAGATTCTTCACGAACTCGAGCATCTCCGTTACGAAGTCGCCGAGGTCGCCCCCGTGGAGAACGGCGTTGTCGTGGACAACGAAGAACTCACCGTGGATTTCGAGTTTCAGATCGTCAACCCCCAGACCGGGAAGTGGATGAAGAAAGAGGTCCTGAGCGATCGGGTCATCAAACAGCAGACCTTCATGAACGTCAAGGAGCAGCTCCTGGGGATGAAGGTCGGAGAAGAGAAGGTCTTCCGCGGCCGTATCCCGGAATCCATCGAATCCCACTCCTTCTCCGGAAAGGAAACCGATGCCCGTGTCAAGATCCTCGCCGCCAGGAAGACGACCCTTCCCGAACTGAACGATGAGTTCGCCAAGAGCCTGGGCGAGTACACGACCCTCGAAGAGCTCAAGGGAAAGATGCAGGAGACCCTGAAAGCCAGGAAAGAAGCGGAAAAGCCCTACGAACTCGGGGAGAGGGTTCTCGACGTCATGGAGGAGAGGTGTGACTTCGGCGTTCCTCTGAGCTTCCTCTTCCAGGAGATGAACCAATACTACCGGCGCGGCTTGCAGCTCTCCACTGCGGACTCTTGGAAGCTGGCCAGGAAAAACGTGAAGAAGATGTTCCTCGTCGAAAAGATCGCCGAAAGGGAGAAGATTCACGCCCAGGAGGCGGAGATTGAGGATTACATCGCTCAAGAGGCTCACCGTTACAATGTCCCCGCCGAAATGCTCAAGAGCTACCTCAAAGAGGAGCAGATCAACTCGATCGAGCACTCCGTCGCCAGGAGAAAAGTGTTGAAGTTCCTCGGGGAAAGTGCTAAAACGAAAGAAACATCCCAGGGGTAATCCCATGAACGAGAGGATTTTCAACCAGGTTCCCTACGTCATCGAACAAACGGGAAGGGGCGAACGGGTCTACGACATCTACTCCCGTCTGCTGAAGGACAACATCATCTTCGTCGGGTCGGAGATCAGCGACGCCATGGCCAACATCATCGTCGCTCAGCTTCTCTTCTTGGACGCCGAAACACCCGACAAGGACGTCTACCTCTACATCAACAGCCCGGGCGGCTCTGTTACCGCCGGGTTGGCTATCTACGACACCATGCAGTTCATCAGAAACGACGTGTCGACGATCTGTATCGGTCAGGCCGCCAGCATGGGCGCCGTTCTTCTTGCCGCTGGAACACCTGGGAAGCGCTATATCCTTCCCAACTCCCGGGTCATGCTCCATCAACCCCTGGGGGGGACACAGGGCGTGGCGGCGGATGTGGAGATCTACACTCAAGAGCTTCTGAGAATCAAGGACACGCTCTTCAAGATCCTCCAGAAACACACCGGCCAAAGCCTGGCGAAACTGAAGAAGGACGCTGACAGAGACCTCTTTCTGAATGCGCAAGAAGCGGTCAAGTACAGCGTCGTCGACCGGATACTGGAGAAGAGGGATGAAGAACAGCCGAAACGATAACGAGCCCCGTTGCTCTTTCTGCGGAAAGAAGCGGAACGAGGTGGGGCAGCTCATCATGGGCCCCGGGGTCTACATCTGCGATGAGTGCACCCGAGCCGCCTATACTCTGACCAACCCGGCCTCCACTCTCGACACCGCCCCTGCCCCCGAGGCGGCCCGTAAAGAGATCACCGAGCTTCCGACACCCTCAAAGATCAAGCTCTTTCTGGACGATTACGTCATCGGACAGGAGAGCGCGAAGAAGAGGATTGCCGTGGCGGTTTACAACCACTACAAGAGAATCTTCTGCGCCGAGAAGAAGGACGATTCCGTTGAACTCTCCAAGAGCAACATCTTCCTGATCGGGCCCACCGGTTCGGGGAAGACCCTGATCGCCCAGACCCTCGCCCGGCTTCTCAACGTTCCCTTCGCCATCGCCGACGCCACGGCTCTCACCGAGGCCGGCTACGTCGGTGAAGACGTGGAGAACATCCTCACTGCCTTGGTTCAGAACGCCAAGGGGGATGTGAAGAAGGCTGAGAAAGGGATCATCTACGTCGACGAAATCGACAAGATCGCCCGCAAGGGGGACAACCCCTCCATCACCAGAGACGTCTCCGGTGAGGGAGTCCAGCAGGCCCTCCTGAAGATCATCGAAGGAACAGTCTCCAACATTCCTCCCCAAGGAGGGAGGAAGCACCCCCATCAGGAGTTCCTTAAGGTCGACACGACCAACATCCTCTTCATCGTCGGAGGGGCCTTCATCGGCCTCGACAAGATCGTCGCCCGAAGGCTCGGGAGCGCCACGGTGGGGTTCAACTCCTCCCACACCGTCGTCAACCGGGATGATATTGGGTACCTCTACTCCCTGCTCCAACCGGAAGACCTGATCCAGTTCGGGATGATCCCCGAGTTTGTCGGCCGAGTCCCCATCATGGCCACTCTCCACGACCTGAAGGAAGAGGAGATGGTGAAGATTCTCACGGAACCCAAGAACGCCATCATCAAGCAGTACCAGAAGCTCTTCCGGATGGAAAAGGTGGACCTCAAGTTCGAACGGGGCGCCCTCGCCTTCATCGCCAGGGAGGCTCTGAAGAGAAAGGTGGGCGCTCGGGGGTTGAGGGGGATCATCGAAGACGTGATGAACGACGTGATGTTTTATCTCCCTGACAGCCGCGGTTTGGAGAGCTTTACCATTACCGAGGAGATGGTCAAAGAGAAGAAACGCCTATTCCAGGAGTTCAAGAAAGCCGCGGGGCTATGAAGAACATACCCGAAAATTACCGTACCTTGCCTCTGATCCCCCTTCGGGAGATGGTGATCTTTCCGTCTACCCTGGTCCCCTTTCTCATCGGGCGTCATACCTCCCTCTCCGCACTGGACATGGCCCTCACCAAGGACAAGGCTCTCTTCCTCACGGCCCAGCTCAACCCAACCGTCGACCTTCCCAAGCCGAAGGACATGTACACCGTCGGTGTGGAAGCCCGGGTCGTCCAAACCGCCCAATCCCAGGACAACAACGTCAAGGTTGTGGTCGAGGCGATCCGGCGGGCCCGAGTGGTCGAGTACGTCCGCTTCTACCCCTACTATGAGGTCTTGGTCAAAGAGCTTCCTCAGGTCTCCTACAACGCCGAGGATTTTCAGAAGCACTTCGCTCTGATGATGCAGCTCTTCAAGGAGTTTATGGCGCTTCCGACGGAGAGTTCCCTGGAGGCGATCATCCCGGCGGCGGTTGCCAGCGATCCTCAACGGATTGTCGACATCGTCTCCTCCCAGCTTCCCCTTCCTCTGACGGATAAGCAGAACCTTCTGGAGATCATCAACCCTCTGGAGAGGGTCTTCCGACTTACCTCCCACCTGCGTGAGGAGATCAGAGCCAGGCGTGAGAGGAGGGAGAGCTCTCCCCTCTCGCGCAAAGAGGGGAAGAAAGGTCCCATCCCGAACCCTGCGTCTCCCTTGCCGGAAGAGGAGGATATCGCCGATAACCCCGAGATTGAGGCGCTTCGACAGAAGATTGAGAAGTCGGGGATGCCCGAGGCCGCCCGGGAGAAGGCCCTCAAAGAGTTGGAAAGGCTTGAGATGATGCCCCCTTCCGCCGCGGAGGCGACGGTTTCCAGAAGCTACGTGGACTGGATGGTGGCCCTCCCCTGGAAGACCAGGACCAAAGAGAGGAAAAACCTCAAAGAGGCCAGGCGGATTCTTGAGAGCGAACACTTCGGTTTGGAGAAGGTCAAGGAGAGAATCCTCGAGTTCTTGGCGGTCCGTCACCTCGTGAAGGTTCCCAAGAGCCCGATTCTCTGCTTCGTGGGCCCTCCCGGCGTGGGAAAGAGCTCCCTGGCCCAGTCCATTGCCAAGGCCATGGGGAGGAAGTTCGTCCACCTCTCCCTGGGTGGCGTGAGGGATGAGGCCGAGATCAAGGGGCACCGGAGAACCTACATAGGCTCCTACCCCGGGCAGATCGTTCACCAGATCAAGAGGGCCGGGGCCCGAAACCCCGTCTTCCTCCTGGACGAGGTGGACAAGATGACCTCCGATTTCCGAGGAGATCCCGCCGCGGCCCTCCTGGAAGTCCTCGACCCTGAGCAGAACAAGGAGTTCGTCGACCGGTATCTGGATGTTGAGTTCGACCTCTCCGATGTCTTCTTCATCACCACCGCCAACAACCTTCAACCCGTTCCGGCGGCTCTGGTGGACCGTATGGAAGTGATCGAGATCCCCGGGTACACGGAGCTGGAGAAGCTGAAGATCGCCCAGAACTATCTGCTTAAGAAGCAGAAGGCCCTCAACGGCCTCAAGGAACAGCACTTGGAACTGCCTGAGGAGACCTTGGAGGAGATCATCCGCCGTTACACCAGGGAGAGCGGAGTTCGAAACCTGGAGAGGATGATCGGCAAGGTCTGCCGTCGAGTGGCCTTTCGGTTCGTCGAAAGCGGCAAGAAGGAGAACCTCCGGATCGAACGGGACGAGTTGAAAGAGTACCTGGGGGTTCCCAAACATCGGCTTACTGCCAGGGAAGAGAAGGAAGAGGTGGGAGTCGTCACCGGCCTCGCCTGGACCGAGGTGGGTGGTGATCTGCTGACCTTCGAGGTGAGGCTGATCCCCGGAAAGGGGGAGCTCAGACTGACGGGAAGGCTCGGCGAGGTGATGCAGGAATCGGCGCAAACAGCCTTCTCCTATGTGAAGTCTCACCTCGGGGAGCTCAAGTACGACCTCTCCTTCCTCAAGGAGTACGATATCCACATTCATGTCCCCGAGGGAGCCGTTCCCAAGGAGGGACCCTCCGCGGGGGTGACCATCGCCACCGCTCTCATCTCTTTGGTTCTGGGGTTGCCTGTCGGTAACAACCTGGCCATGACCGGGGAGATAACCCTCCGGGGAAGAGTGCTTCCCATCGGAGGGTTGAAGGAGAAGCTGGTCGCCGCCCACAGGGAACACGTGGAGACGGTCTTGATCCCCTTTGAGAATGAAGCGGAACTCAAGGAGGTCCCGGAGGAGATCACCAGGGACCTGAAGATTCAATTGGTAAAGTCCATGGACGAGGTCTTCCGCCTCGTCTTTCGCCAGGAGCTGAAGAAGGGGTCCCACCAGCTTCCGGCAGCCTATTCCTATCCCACCAGAGAAAAGATGAGTGATCAAAATTAACGAGTGTGTCCTGGCCCGGACCGCCTATGGGGTCGACGGTTTTCTCAAAGACCGGTTAAAAAAAATCGTCTTCGCCGGACGTTCGAACGTGGGGAAGTCCTCCATGATCAACTCCCTGCTCAACCGCCGTTCCTTGGCCCAAGTGAGTTCCACCCCCGGAAAGACCAGATCGGTGAACTACTACCTGATCAACGGCTCCTTCTACCTCGTCGACCTTCCCGGCTACGGCTTCGCCAAGGTGAGGGACGAGGAGAAGCAGAAGTGGTCGCTTTTGATGGAGGAGTTCTTTTCTCGGGAAAAATATGTTACCCTATTGGGTCTTCTTATCGATTCCCAAGTGGGGCCGACCCCGTTCGACGAAAACATGCTGGGTGCGGCCTCTTTGTACAAACTACCAACCCTGCTCATCGCAACCAAATGCGATAAATTGAATAACGACGAAAAAAAACAAAGATCCCGGAGATGGGAGGGGGAGACGGGGGTTCCCGTTCTGCCCTACTCTTCGAAATCCGGGGAAGGAAGGAGAGAACTGTGGCAAACCATCGAAAACATACTGGAGGATCGGAACCCATGATGAAAAACACCGTCGAAGAGATCGACGACCAAACTCTTCTGAAACTGGAGGAGCTTGAGAAGCGGACCCTTGTCCAGCTTCAGAAGGTCGCCAAAGAGATCGGAATCGGCGGCATCTCCTTCTTGAAGAAGCAGGAGATCATCTTCAAGATCCTCGAGGCCCAGGCCCGCGCCAAAGGGTATCTCTTCGCAGAAGGCGTTCTTGAGGTCCTTCCCGAAGGCTATGGCTTTCTCAGGTTTCCGGTTTACTCCTACCTGCCCAGCTCGGAAGACATCTACGTCTCCCCCTCCCAGGTGAGAAAGTTCGACCTGCGGATGGGCGACACCGTCTCCGGTTGGATTCGCCCTCCCAAGGACAATGAGAAGTACTTCGCCCTGATCCACCTGGATGCCATCAACTTCCTGCCCGTCGAGCAGGCCGTCCGGGTCCGTAGCGGCGTGCGCTTCGAGCAACTGACCCCCCTCCATCCCTTCGAGAAGATCAACCTGGAGACCTCCAAGGAGAACCTCTCGGCCAGGGTCATGGACCTCTTGACCCCGATCGGGAAGGGGCAGAGAGGGCTGATCGTCGCGGCCCCCAGGACGGGGAAGACCGTTCTTCTTCAGACGATCGCCAAATCCATCGAGATGAACCAGCCGGAGATGTACGTCATCGTCTTGCTCATCGACGAGAGGCCCGAGGAGGTGACGGACATGCAGAGGAACGTGAAGGGTGAGGTGGTCGCCTCTACCTTCGATGAGCCGCCGACGCGCCACGTCAAGGTCGCCGAGATGGTCATCGACAAGGCCCGCCGTCTCGTCGAGCACGGCAAGGATGTAGTAATCCTCCTGGACAGCATCACCCGTCTGGCTAGGGCCTACAACTCGGTTATCCCGACCTCCAAGCGGATCATGTCGGGAGGCTTGGACGCCAACGCCCTTCACAAGCCGAAGAAGTTCTTCGGAGCCGCTCGAAAGATCGAGAACGGGGGCAGCTTGACGATCATGGCCACCGCCCTGATCGATACGGGTAGCCGGATGGACGAGGTCATCTTCGAGGAGTTCAAGGGGACGGGCAACATGGAGATCAACCTCGACAGACGCCTTGTCGACAAGAGGGTCTTCCCGGCGATCGATATCTTCAAGTCCGGCACCCGGAAAGAGGAGCTCCTCATCCCCGCCGAGGATCTCGGTCGGATCTGGGTCTTGAGAAAGGTCCTCTCTCAGCTCAGCGAGCTGGAGGCCATGGAACTTCTCGTGGACAAGCTTGGTAAGACCAAGACGAACAAAGAGTTTCTCAACTCTATGTCCCGAGGGATCTAAAGGAGATGTCCTTTTTAATCCATGTTGTCGATGATGAGCCGATTATCCACGACATTCTGAGGAGGATCTTCAAGGATGAAGAGTATACCCTGGAGTTCTCCACAAACTACGAAGAGGCGGTAGAGAAGCATAAACGGCGACGTTTCGACCTGGTCCTCCTGGATCTGATGATCCCTGGGACCTCTGGGCTGAAGATTCTCCGGGAGCTTAGGAAGAGCGACGAGGATGTGAAGGTCATCATCATGACCGCTTACGCCACCCTGGAGAGCGCCGTGGAAGCGGTCGAGCTTGGGAGCATAGATTACATCCACAAGCCCTTCGACAACAAGGAACTCCTCGAGATGGTCCGAAGCGCTCTCCGCTCGGATAACAAACGGGGGATAGAAGAGATAAAGGATTCCCTTCAGCAGGGGCAGGCCTTTCACAACATCGTCGGCGCCAGCGGCGCCATGCGCAGTGTTGTGGAGAAGATCAAGAAGGTCGCCAAAACCAACAGCACCGTTCTCATCGAAGGGGAGAGCGGCACCGGGAAAGAGCTGGCCGCTCGAGCGGTTCACATGGAGTCCCTGCGCAGTTCGGCTCCCTTCGTCGTCGCCTATTCGGCTCCAGACGAGTTGTTGGAAAGTAACCTCTTCGGCCACAAGAAGGGCTCTTTCACGGGCGCTACCGCCGACAAGACGGGACTCTTCGATGTGGCCCACGGAGGGACGATCTTCTTCGACGATGTGGCCACCGTCCCCATGAGCGTTCAGGCGAAACTCCTGAGGGTTATCCAGGAGAGGGAGTTCATCGTCGTTGGAGAGACCACCGTCAGAAAGGCCGATGTCAGAGTCATTGCGGCGACGAATCAGAACCTCAAGGAGATGGTCTCCGCGGGGACCTTTCGGGAGGACCTCTACTACCGGCTCAACGTTGTCAAGATTCTCCTTCCCCCCCTGAGGGAGAGGAAGGAGGATATTCCCCTCCTGGTGGAGCGGTTTATCGAGAAGTACAACTCCATCAACAACAAGAGCCTGAAGGGGATCACCGACGGGGCCCTGAAGATTCTTGAGAACCTCTCCTGGCCTGGGAACGTGAGGGAGTTGGAGAACGTTGTCGAGAGCGGCCTGATCATGAGTGATGGGGAGAGAATCCGACCGGAGGATCTCCCGGTCGAGCTTGTCTATGGAGAGCCCACGGCCCTTCCGAGCCTGCTGAAGGTGGACGGGACTCCCTTTAAAGACAAGGTGGACCTCTTCCAAAAGAGCCTCATCAGCGAGGCCCTCCGCCAGGCCGACGGAGTCCAGAAGAGGGCCGCCGAACTCCTGATGATGAAGGCCACGACGCTGAACGAGATGATGAAGAGACTGGGGTTTATGGGCGATGGAAAAGATTAAACTGATAAAGCTTCTCACCGACCGGAGAGTCGATTCCCGGAGGAAGATCAAAGAGATGATCCTCGAAGGGGATGTGACGCTGAGGGGTGAGGTTCTTCGAGAACCAGCCCGGTTGATCGCTCCCGAGGAGATGGAACAGATCCGTTTTCGGGGACGCAGGCTTCCTCTCCCTCCTCCGACGGTTTACCTCCTCTTGAACAAGCCTAGGGGCTACCTGACAACGCTCAAGGATCCCCATGGCAGGCCGACGATCATGGACCTGCTTCCCAAGGAGGTCAAGAAGCTGAAGGTCTTCCCCGTGGGAAGGCTTGACCTTCAGAGCGACGGGCTGGTCCTGCTGACCAACGACGGTGACGCGGCGGATTGGATCCTCCGGGGGGGGTGGGAGAAGGTCTACTTCGTGAAAGTCTCGGGCTTTCCCGAGGAGAAGAGCCTCGAGTACCTCCGCAAGGGCGTGAAACTGGAGAGCGGCGTGGTGACCCAGCCTTGCAAGATCAGGCCCCTTCGCTCCGCTAAGACGAACGCCTGGTTCGAGGTGGTCCTTCGGGAAGGGAAGAAGAACCAGATCCGAGAGATGTTCGACAGGGTTCACCACTCTGTCCTCAAACTTCAGAGGGTTTCCATCGGCCCGCTCTTGCTGAAAGGGATTCCCCCGGGGGGCATTAGAATCGTCGACCCCGAGGCTTTTCAAAAGTTTCTAGCGAAAGAGAGGGCAGAGAAGGGGGAGAGTTGAGGGGCGAAGAGACGGTTGCTTTCCAGTCCGGTGAGGAGAGGGGGTTCTTCGCGAACCACTACACCCTCGCGCCGGGGGAGGAGGTCGCCGTTCTCTGCCGTTTTGCCCAGGGTGGTGATGACGGCGAGTTGCTCTCACAGCTCTTCTGCGAAGGGTTTGTAAGCCGCCTGGCCGATCTGAGGGGGAAGCGGAGCCCGGAGCTTTTTCAGGATGTCTACGACTCCTTGATGCGCCAGATCTCCGATTTCCGCAAAGAGCGGATCCGGAAGAGAGGGGAATGGCAGGAGAACCCGGAGGGAGGACTCTTCTGGATTCACCGCAACCGGCGAAGAGTGGATATCGTCTTATGGCTAGGGGGAGCCGTCGAAGAGAGAGAGGGGGAGGAGTGGCGCGTC
>JAMOAD010000373.1 GCA_023621955.1 Acidobacteriota bacterium | reverse complement strand
GGGAAGGAGCTGGAGCCGGCGGTGCAGGCCCGTCTGAGAGAGGAGATCAACCTCCTCTACGTGGCGGTAACTCGGGCCAGGCATCGACTCTATATCCCCGAGAACCTCCTTCCCCAAGGAGTGGAGCCCTCCTCAGCGGTGCGTACCCTTCGCCCCTGGAAGGAGAAGAGGGGCCACGCCGAGGAGAGCCTTCCCGCGAGGGAGGAACGGAGAGAGGGGTCCTTCTTCAAGGGGACTCCCCCCCGCAAGAGGGCTGCGCCGGTGAAAAAGGGAGCTTCCAGGTCTCACGGGAACTTCACAGGAGCTTGTGGACCTTTACCTCCAGGGGAAGAGCGTCCAGGAGATCGCCAAGGGCCTTGGCTCCCCAAGGGATGTGGTCCTTCAAAGGATGCAGACTCTGGGGATGTTCTGACCTCATATCTGATAAGAGTGTCGAGGAAGGGGAACTTTTTTAGCCGTTAAACCGTTCTATAGGGTTAAGCCGCGCCTATACAGGAGGAAGACGGTGAAAAAAGTCATTTTAATTTCAAACCCATGTTTTCCGACGATCCCCGATCCATCATGGTCTTTCCGGATGCCAACAGCAGGATGACCTTCTTCTCTCTCCACCGGCTCCACGAAGCACAGGGCTTATCGAAAGGCAAAGGTGTCAAAGTGGGAATCCTCGACCACAGTTTTGCCATGAAATCTCACCCCCAACTCTATGCCGGGGGCGAGAACTTCGTCGAAGGGGGTGAGGAGTTTCTGACCGATCAGGAGTGGCATGGGTATTGGATGGCCAACACCCTACATGAAGTTGCCCCGGAGGCCGAAATCTTCGCCCTGAACACCGTCCCCTTCGAGAAGCCGGAGACTCATGCGGAGATCCTCGCTAAGGCCATAGATTGGGCCATCTCCCACAAGATCGATATTCTGACCTACTCACAGGCCGCGATAAAAAAGGAGTACAAACCCATACTCAACGCGGCCCTGGACCGCGCCCATCGGGCGGGGATCATCACCGTCTTCATCCATACCGGACACCCCGGTAATATCATGCCGACCGGCCTTTGGTCAGGGAAAGACGACGGGCGGGAAGCCGATGTCAACATCTACCATTACGACTATTCGATAGTTCCGATCGCCGAGTATCAGAAACTGAGAAGCGGAGAAAAAACATGGTGGAACCCGCCCTTTTTATCGGTTTCGTCAACATCGCCTGTTCTGGGCGGGATCGTCGCCATGATGAGATCGATCAAGCCTACTATGGGCGCGAAAGAGTGCCGGTCTATACTGCAGGAGACATCCTTCCCCTATACCTTTGAAGGGGAGAGGGCGCCCCACGCGGTCGACGCCTTTGCCGCCCTGAAAAAGACCATGGAGAAGTAGAGAAAACTTCGCCGGTCTTCCCGCTCCCGGAAGCGTTTGCCTCCCAGGGAGGGAGTCTGTAGGGAGCCGTCAGGGGTGTGAGAGAGTCGAGGAGAGCCCCGGCGGAGGGAGGTGAGGGGGTCCTTCTCATCTATCAAAACGTTCTATAATGAGAGAAAAGAAAGGAGGTTCTGTGTGAAGAGATCCGAACTCGTCGCTCCCTGTGGCATTCACTGCGCGATCTGTCCGCTCTACCTGGCCGGAGAGAACTCTCTCCTTCTGGAAGCGTTAGTCGAAAAGGGGATTCCCCGGGAGAAACTTCCCTGCCAAGGGTGTAGAGCCCTCGAGGGACATTGTCCTGTCCTGGAGACCCCTTGCGACACCTATGGCTGTATCACCTCTCGGGGGCACGACTTTTGCTATCAGTGTCAAGAGTACCCCTGCAAGAGGTTGAACCCCGCCTCACACCGGGCGGAGGTTCTTCCCCACAACACGAAGGTCTTCAACTTAAGCGTAATCGAGCATCAAGGGATGGAAGCCTTTCTCAAAAGGTCTCAGGAGGTACAAGCCCGATACTACAAGGGGAAAATGGTCGTCGGCCGAGGTCCAGCCCTGGAAGGAGAGGAGAAAGAGTAGAAGGCAGGCGTCCCATAAGGCGGTCAGCGCGCCGGGGAGAGGTTTGAAAGAGGGGCGGAGCGTCAGAGGGGAAGCTCTTCTTCCATTCTCTCCCACAGGCTCTCGACGGTGGAACAAGCCTCGGGGGTTGTCCCTGCGGAGAGGGTGATGCTCCCTTTGTACCCGCTTAGGCCGAAGCACAACCAGGGAGGGTAGACCCCAGGGGGAATCACCCTGGCCAGGAGAGGAGGGCCGTCGAAGGAGAGAGTCTCTTCGGGGATGGCTCCGAGGTTTGTGAAGAGAGGGATCACCCTGCGGTCTCTCTCCATGTTCCTCTTGGTATGGAGGATCACCTTCGTCATGAGGTTGTGGTTGGCGAACTTCGCGATGGGGAGCCATCCGGCGAAGTTGAGGCCGATCAGCCCTCTCTTCTTCTTCTCCATGATCCGGCGGATCCTCCTCAGAGTTTCGGAGAAGCTCTCGGAGAGCCCGATCTTCATCTCGATAAACTCCAAGGCGCTGAGGTTGCAGATCCTCGAGGGGGTGCCTTCGGGCAGGTACCACTTGCGAAGGTCGACCGTTGTGGCCGTGACGATCCGGGAAGGATCGCCATGACGGGCCTTGGCTAGAGCCCGGAGAAAGGCCGTTAAAAAAAGATCGTTGATCGTCGCCTGAACGGTTTTCCCCGCGGAGGAGATCCTCCGGACCCTCTCGGCGGAGAACTCCCTGAAGAGAAACCTGCATCCCGAGGGTTCACCCCTTTCAAAGGGGTTATAGATGGGGGCTCTCTTGGAGAAGAGTCTGAAATCCTCCCAGGCTTCGGCTAGGGTTCGGGGGTAGGCGTTCCAGGGCACCCGCTTGAGTACACTCCTTAGGCTTCGGGTTCCGGAGATGATGGGCTTGGGTGTCCCCTCCCGGCCTTCCCCGAGGGCGGTGTAGATCTTTCCTAAGAGGGCCGCGCACTCTTTGGCGCCTCCCGCATCGGTGGCCTCGTGGGCGAACTTCAGGATCAGCCGATCCCCTCCGGGGAGGGAGAGGAGGCCACCATGCAGGGCCGGTCCCACCTGCGGGTCTACCGGCGAGTTCCTGTAGGCTTCGTAGGCACTTTCGTCTTCGAGAAGGGTAAGGTTCTCTCTCCGGTCTAAGGGGAGACGCTCCCAATAGGGGTAGGGAGAAGAGGGAATCCAGCGGCATCCGAGAACGGGTTCCACGTCCAGGATG
>JAMOAD010000286.1 GCA_023621955.1 Acidobacteriota bacterium | reverse complement strand
GACAAGGTTGCGGACGACGATCCCCTCCAGGCCCAAGGAGGCGATGGGAGCGAAGAGGGCCGTCATGGCCAGGGCGTAGGAGTAGAGGCCGAAGCTCCGGGGGCCGAGCCACCGGCCGATCAGGACCATCAGCACCAGGGAGCCCCCTCCCCGAACGAGACGGTCCGCCAGAAGCCAGCCCGAGTTTGCCGCCGCCCTCTGAACCTCTTGGGAGAAGAGAGGTAGGGCTCCGGGCACCCTCACTCCCTTCCTCCCACCACCCGGGAGAGGTACTCCACCAGGGAGGCCCTCTGCGGCGAGGGGGGAGGAACCTCTCCCCGGTAGCCTTCCAGAGCACCGGCTACGGCCTCCGCAAGACCCTCCAGGGAGTGGAGCACCGTAAGCCCCGGGGTCCCCTGGAGCCTTTCAAGAAGCTCCCTCTGATGGTCGTCCAAATGCTCCTTCCATCGGCTCTCCCGGGCAAGGGCCACGACGCTCTTCCCGTAGGAGAGGGCCTGGAGGAGGGTTCCCACGCCGCCGTGACAGATCATACAGCGGGAGAGGCGGATCCTCTCGTCCATCTCCCGGTAGGGCAGGGACCGCACCCAGGGGAAGTTACGGGGCTCGTAGAGGGAGGTCCCGATCTGGCCGAAGAGGGTGATGCCTCCGCTTCCCGCCCATTGGTCCACCCCCCGGACCAAACGGTCGAAGGGGAAACGTTCGCTTCCCACGGTGAGGAAGATCACAGAACCCTTCCTCGAAAGAGGGTCTTCGGGTAGAGGGCCGCAAGCTCCTCCCATTGGACCAGAAAGCGGTCGACCCAGGGGTAGACCAGCCTCCCCGTCAGGGAGAGGTTCTTGACCCTGGTCAGACTCTCGATGAAGAGGGTCGGAATCCCTAGGATCTTGGCGACCAGGAGGAAGGGAACCCCGACACCGGCCCCGGTGGAGATGACCAGGGAGGGGCGCCTCCGGCGTAGAATCCGAAGGGCCAGGAAGGTATTCCTGACCAGGTTGAAGAGGTTCCGGTTTGTCGGGTAGAAGGCCCAGAGAGAGGTTTCACCGCTCAAGAGCCCCACCGCGTCGGCGGTTGGAAAGGTCACCCAGAAGTGTTCCCTCCCCTCCCACGCAGAGCGAAGGGCATAGAGCTCCCGGAGGTGTCCCCCCGACGAACAGACCAAGGCGATCTCCCCCGCTCCGGAACCTTCCGGAACCTCTCTCCGATCTTCGTTCACCTCGATGATCTCCTTGCAGAAAGTTTACCACACTTCACCATCTCCGTTACGGATCTGGCCCTATCCTACACTTTCGGATATACTGGTGTTTGACACAACAAGGAGGCCAAAATGATCGTGACCACAACCCCCCAGCTGGAAGGGCACCGCATCACACGCTACATCGGCATCGTCACAGGTGAAGCCATATTGGGCGCCAACATCTTCAAGGACCTCTTCGCCGGAATCCGGGACATCGTGGGAGGGCGTTCCGCCGCCTACGAAGGTGAGCTCCAGAAGGCGAAGGAGATCGCCCTCCAGGAGCTTCAGAGCCGGGCCAGCGCCATGGGCGCCAACGCCATCGTCGCGGTCGACCTGGACTACGAAACCATCGGGGCCAACGGCTCCATGCTGATGGTCTCCGCCTCGGGAACCGCGGTGGTCGTCGAGTAACCCTTTCGGAGAACTTCCCTCGGTGTTCCGCCTCTCTTCGAAGTTTTCGGAGGAGAGCGTCCTCTTCCTCAGCGTCCTCAAGTGGTCTCTCCTCTCCTCCGCGGTCGGCCTCTCCACAGGCGCTCTGGTCTCCCTCTTCCTCTTCCTTCTGGAGAAGGCCTCCGCCTTCACCGGGAACATCTCCTTCGCCCTTCTCCTCCTTCCCCCGGCGTTGGCCCTGAACGCCTATCTCCTGGGGAAGATCCTCCCCCGGGAGGCGGCGGATTCCACGGACAAATTGGTCGCCTTTCTCCATAGAGGCTCTCCCCTCCCCCTTCTCTCGATTCCCAAGGTCTTTTTCCTCTCCATCCTCACCATCGCCTCCGGAGGCTCCGCGGGGAAGGAGGCCCCCGCCGCCGACATGGGAGGAACCGTCGGCTTCTGGGTGGGAAAGATTCTCAAACTCTCCCCGAGAGATCTCAAGAAGCTGACCCTCTGCGGGGTGAGCGCCGGCTTCGCCGCGGTCTTCGGAACCCCTATGGCCGGCGCCCTCTACGGCATGGAGCTTCTCTTCGTCGGCAACATCCTCTACGAGGTCTTTCTTCCCGCCTTCATCGCCGGAATCTTGAGCCACCAGGTCGTCCTGGCCCTGGGCTGGGGGATCCCTTCGGCCCTTCTCCGCTTCTCGCCCACCTTTTCCCGAGGGTTCTTCCTCCACATCCTCTTGGCGGGAATCGTTTTCGGCCTCCTCTCTTTCCTCTTCGTGGAGTTCTGGAAGAGGGTCCGGACCCTCCTCGGCAAGGTTTCCCTGCCCCTGCCGGGGAAGGCCTTTCTCGTCGGCACCTTGTTGGCCCTCTTCGGCTTTTTCGTCTCCCCACGCCCCTTGGGTTTGGGAAGCGGAGTCATCACGGAGACGCTCCTCAACGCGCCCTGCCGCTGGTTCGATGTTCCGGCCAAGGCCCTCTTCTCAGCCCTGACCCTTCTGGGCGGAGGAAGCGGCGGGGTCGTCACCCCTCTCTTCTACCTGGGCGCCACCTC
>JAMOAD010000030.1 GCA_023621955.1 Acidobacteriota bacterium | reverse complement strand
TCCTGGAGCTTCAGATCCGAGGGGGTTGAGGAAAACTCAGAGAGAGGATTCCTCCAGGGCCTGGACGATTCTTTCGCTGGCCCGGCCGTCTCCGTAGGGGTTGGAGAGGATGGTTCCCCCCTTCTTGTGTTCCCTCAGAAGAGCCTCGAGGGCTTCGAGGATCACCGCCGGTTCCGTTCCCACCAATTTGGCGATACCCGTGTCGACCCCTTCCGGCCGCTCCGTGACCTTTCGCATGACGAGAACGGGCTTGCCGAAGGTTGGAGCCTCTTCCTGAACCCCTCCGGAATCGGTCAACAGGATAGAGGATTCCCTGAGCAGGGAGAGGAAGGAGAGGTAGTCCTGAGGGGGAAGGAGGTGTATTCCCTCTTGATTTCCGAGATACTCTCGAGCCTTTTGGGAGACGTTGGGGTTGGGGTGGACGGGGTAGACGATCTCGACCTCCGGGTGGAGCTTGCGGAAGGTGAGAAGGGTCTGAAAGATCCGCTCCATGGGGGCGCCGAAGTTCTCCCTTCTGTGGGCGGTGACAAGGACCATCGCCTTCTCTTTGGGGCGGCGGTAGGCCGGTTCCGCCTGGTCGAGGCGGGGGGTGATGATCTTCAGGGCGTCCACGACGGTGTTGCCGGTGACGAGGATCTTGGCCTCAGGGATTCCCTCCCGTCTGAGGTTGCCGGCGGACCACTCCGTGGGGGCACAGTGGAGGGCGGCCATGACGGAGACGATCCTCCTGTTGATCTCTTCCGGGAAGGGGTTGTAGATGTCGTCTGTTCTCAGACCCGCCTCTACGTGGAGAATCGGGATTCTTTTGTAGAAAGCGGCAAGAGAGGCCGCCATAGCCGTGGTCGTGTCTCCCTGGACAACGACCCAGCCTGGTTTTTCACGATCAAGGACTCCCGAGATTCGAGTCAAAAGGAGGGAGGTGAGACCTTCGAGAGTCTGGTTGGGGGTCATGACGTTGAGATCTTCATCGGGGGTGAGGCCGAAGATCTCCAGCATCTGATCGAGCATTTGGCGGTGCTGAGCCGTGGCGAGTTGGAAGGTTTCGAAGCGATCGCTTCTCCTCTGAAGGGCTAAGATCAGGGGGGCGAGCTTGATCAACTCGGGTCTTGTCCCGTAAACGACCATGATTTTCTTTTTCATGGCCCTATAATAGGTTTCAAAGGGGGGTCTGTCAAGTTGCGCAAGAGGCTTGTCAAAGGGCTCATCTCTCTGTTATAATGCGACTTCGGGGCCGGCAATGGAGCCGCGCGAACCTCGTCAGGTCCGAAAGGAAGCAGCGATAAGCGATGCGCACCGTGTGCCGGTTCCCGTTTTGCTCCCCATGACGGCAGAAAAGAAAGGCTATCTCTCTATCGCCCGGAAACATCGTCCTCAACTCTTCTCGGAGGTGGTTTACCAGAACCACGTTGTCACGATTCTCCAGAACTCCCTGAGGAGCGGAAAGATCCACTCCTGTTACCTCTTCTCCGGGATGAGGGGCGTGGGAAAAACCTCTCTGGCCCGTCTTTTTGCCAAAGCCCTCAACTGCCTTGAGGGTCCCGGGGAGGAGCCCTGCAACCGCTGTGAGAACTGCCTTGAGATCTCTGCGGGCCGTTTTCCGGATGTCCTTGAGATCGACGGCGCCTCGAACAGGGGAATCGACCAGGTCCGGGAGCTCCGGGAGAGCGTCAAGTACAAGCCTCTGAAGGGAAGGTATAAGGTCATCATCATCGACGAGGTCCATATGCTGACCAACGAGGCCTTCAACGCACTTCTGAAAACCCTTGAGGAACCGCCTCCTTCGGCCGTCTTTATCCTTGCCACCACGGAGTTTCAGAAGGTTCTCCCTACGGTTGTATCCCGCTCCATCCTCCTGGACCTCAGGAGGATTCCCTTCCAGGAGCTTCGCCAACAGCTGGAGGAGATCTGCCGAAAGGAGGAGATAGAGGCCTCCCCCTGGGCACTCTCCCGCCTGGCCGAAGCCTCGGACGGAAGCCTCAGGGACGGGCTCAGCCTCTTCGAACAGCTCGCCTCCTACGGCGACGGCAGGATCGACGACGGCGACCTTTCCACCGTTCTAGGCCTCGTCGGCGAGGAGCTTAAGGAAGACCTTCTTCGTGCTCTCCTGAAGGGAGACAAGGAGGCGATCTTCACCCTTGTGGAGAGGCTTTTTCAGGAAGGAGATGATTTACAGGGCTTCTACAGGCAACTCTTCGACTACCTGCGGGATCTGCTCTTCTTCCTGGAAACCGGGAAGGAGGAGAAGAGCTTTACCCCGCGACAGAGGGCTCTCTTCGAGGAAGTGAAGGGGCAGGCCGACCCCCTGACGGTTCTCCGCTGGATCAACCATCTCGAGAAGAACGACTACACCCTGAAGAAGAGCTTCCACAAACGCTACCTTCTCGAGCTCATCCTTCTGAACCTCGTTTACCTCAGGGAGGCCGTGGAGGTGGAGAGTCTTCTCAAGAAGAGGCACCCCCTCTCCGTCCCTGCGGAAAATAGCGCCGTTTCTGCTCCTGAAGGCCATCCGGCGACCGTCGCGGCGGCGCCCAGGACCGGACATCAGGAAGAGGGGGAAGTCTCCGGTGAAGGGGTTCTGAGGGAGCTGCAGGAGCTTTTTGCCAAAGAACCCGGACTTCTTTCGGCCTCCCTCAGCGGTGTCACGGACCTGAAGATCGAAAAGGAGAGGGTTCTCTTGACGGTGGCCCGCAACAGGCTCAGTTCGCTTCAGACTCTGGAACGCCAGAAAGAGGCTCTTGTGGAGGGCTTCAAGAAGATTCTTAAGAAGAGCGTCAGAGTCGATATCGTCGCGGCGGGGGAGGCGATGAAGACCCCCCGGGAACTTCTTCAGGAAGACCAACGGGTGAAATCTTTCCTGGAGGTTTTCCAAGGGGAAGTGATCGATAAAAACCAAGGAGGAGAAACACGATGAAAGGTGGTGTAGATATCAACCAGATTTTCAGGATGGCTCAACAGGCTCAGGAGAAGATGGAGAAGGAGATGGAGACCGCCCGCGTGGAGGCCTCTACCGGTGGTGGGATGGTACGGGTGGAGATGAACGGGAAGAAAGAGCTCCTCTCTCTGAAGATCGACCCCGAAATCGTCAAGGCCGAAGAGATCGACAGCCTTCAGGACCTGGTCCTCAGCGCGGTCAACGACGCCTCGCAACAGGTGGACAAGCTTCTCTCGGATAAGCTTGGGAGCATGAAGTCCGGGCTCCCCGGGCTCTTCTGAGATAATGACCGGATACGGATATCCACCGACACTTCAGCGGATCATCGATCTTCTCAGGAGGGTGCCGGGAGTCGGTTTCAAGTCGGCCCAACGGATAGCCTTTCACCTCTTGAAGATGGATCCCCAACAGGTCCGTCTTCTGGGAGAGGGAATCTTGGAGCTCCGGGAGAAGATCTCCTACTGTGGAAGGTGCAACTCTCTCAGCGAGAGTGATCCGTGTCCGCTCTGCCTGGACCCCCTGAGGGATGGGAGAAAGCTCTGTATCGTCGAACAGAGCTACAACCTTTATTCCATCGAGAAGACGGGAGTCTTTGACGGCCGTTACTTCGTTCTTCAGGGAACCCTCTCCCCTCTACGGGGGATCGGCCCCGAAGAGTTGGGTATCGATAAACTCGAGCAAATCCTCTCCTGCGGGGGAGTGGAGGAGGTGATCTTGGCGACGAACCCGACCCTTGAGGGAGAGGCCACGTCCCTCTTCCTGAAGAAGATTCTTCAATCCCGACCGGAGCTTCATGTAACGAGACTCTCCATAGGCCTTCCTATCGGGTCGGACATCGACTATGCCGATGAGATGACCTTACAAAAAGCCTTTGAAAAACGTCACGATTTGTGACACAATGGTAAGGCGGAAGAAACGATGGGCTTGACCCTAGGAGTGAGGAGCCTTTATGGATCAGATTCTCCTGCTCTACGAGAACGATTATAAAAGCATCAAGACGGTTCTGAACGAACTGAAAGAGGCTTGTCGTGCGCGTTTGATCTTCATGGCCGACCAGTCCGGTCAGGTGATCTCCTCGGTAGGGGAGATCACGAACCTCGACCTTCCCACCCTTACCTCCTTGACTGCGGGAGCCTTCGCGGCCAACCTTCGGGTCGGGGAGATCCTAGGGGGAGAAAAGTTTATCACCCTCACCTCGGAGGGGGGCATGGCCAGTCTTCAGCTGAGCCTTGTCCGTGACCGCTTCATTCTCGGGGTCGTCTTCGACACCCGGACCACCCTCGGGCTGATTCGGTTGAAGATGACCAAAGCGGTGAAGCAGCTTGAAGAAATTTTCGACGGTATAATCGATAAGATCGAGAAGGAAAAACAGACCTTCGGAGGCATGGAATCGCCCTTCCCGGAGATAACCGAGGAGGATATCGATAAACTCTTTGGAGACCTTTAGTATATGGTGTTCGTCAACTATCTTGAAAAATCTCTAGAATTTAAGATTATCTACTATGGACCCGGTCTCTCCGGGAAGACGACCAACCTGGACTATATCTATTCAAAGCTTCCCGAAGCGACCAGGGGCCCTTTCACAACCATACCCACCCAGTCGGAGAGAACCCTCTTCTTTGATTTTATGCCTATGGGGTTGGGAAAGATCAACGATTATGACGTAAAACTCTCCCTTTACACCGTACCTGGACAAGTCTTCTACTCTGCCAGCCGGAAGCTGATTCTGAAAGGCGTCGACGGAGTCATCTTCGTGGCGGATTCTCAGAGCGATCGACTGGACGCAAACATCGAGAGTATTCGGGACCTCAAGGAGAACCTTCTGGATTATAAGATCGACTTTGCCAACTTGGCCTACATTCTTCAGCTGAACAAACGGGATCTGGCGACGGCGCTTCCTGTCCCCGTTCTCATCAAGGAGCTTCAGCAGAAGGGAGAACCGGTGATCGACGCCGTGGCTTCCCAAGGCGTAGGCGTCTTCAAGACGCTGAAGATGACGGTCAAGTTTGTTCTTCAAAAGGTCAAGAGCCTGAAGGGGGAATGAAGAGGTTCTTCTGGTACGGCATTTCCGAGAAAGGTCCCTTCCGTAGGCTCAACGAAGACTACTTCCGATGCGTGGAGCTCGAAGAGAGCCACTATTTCCTCTCCATAGCGGACGGAGTCGGAGGGCACGCCCGGGGAGACCTGGCCTCGAAGCTTGCCACGGATTTCTGCCTGGAAAGGTACCGCCAGAACATCAACCTCTCCACTCGCAAAGAGGTCTCGGCGGTTCTCATGGATTCCTTCCTATACGCCCATAGTCAGCTTAAACAGATCTCCCTGGAGAGGCAAGAGCGGAGTGGGATGGGGACAACCCTCTCGGTGGTAGTCATCATCGACAAGGAGGCCTCTATCGTTCATGTCGGCGACAGCCGGATCTACCTGATCAGGAAGGGGCGGATACTTCAGCTGACTATGGACCACAGCCTTGTGAACGTCTTGCTGCGGCAGAACCTCCTGAGCCGTCAGGAGGCGGAGAACTATCCCCGTAAGAACGTTCTGACCCAATCGGTGGGGGTGAAACCGACCATCGTGCCCCAGAAGGTGGAAAAGGTCGACCTTGAGAAGGGCGACATCTTCTTCTTCTCGACCGATGGACTCCACAACTTCTTCTCTCCCGACGAGATCCGCCGTACCTTCGAAGAGAACCCCCTCAAAGATTCCGTCAATATCCTCATCCAGGGCGCCATGGAGAGGGGTAGCAGAGACAATGTCACAGGCGTGGCTTTTCAGTTCCAAGGGTGAAAGATGATAATCCTTCTGCGAAACATTCTCGGTGTGCTTCTCCTTATTCTCGCCCTCTTTCTCTCCATTCCCTTCAGCCTCGCCTCCTTCCTCTTTCCCAGACCCTGGCCTCTGGCCTGGTTGGTCAAGGTGGCGCTGAAGGTTCTCCGTTTCGCCTTGGGGATGAGCCTGGAGACGAAGAACAGGCCATGGAAGCGGCTTGAGGAAGAGCCAGGGGTGGTTGTGGGAAACCATACCTCCCTTTTGGACCCCCCCCTTCTCTTCTCCGTTCTGCCGGGGATTACCCGCTTCTTCTATAAGGCCGACCTCATGAAGGTACCTATCGTTCATCTCGGGTTAAAGGCCGCGGGCTTCATCCCCGTGGATCGGAAGAATCCCAGGAAGTCGGCCCAGGCGCTGGAGAAGATTCTGGCCACAGGGAACGTGAGGGACAACGTGGGAATCTTCCCTGAAGGAACCCGAAGCAAGGACGGTTATCTCGGTCAGTTCAAAAAGGGAGCCTTTGTCCTGGCCAAGGAGAAGGGCGTCCCCATCTATCCGGTCTACCTTATCGGATTCCGGGAATCCATGCCCAAGGGGAGCTATCTCATGAGGCCCTCAAGGTTGATCGTAGAGTTTTTAGAGCCTCTGGACAAGGAGACCGTAGCCGCTTTAGGGGTTGAGGAGTTGAGGGAGAGGGTCCACTCTCTGCTCAAGAGTAGGGAGGAGAAGAGTGAACCCAATCGTTGAGCTTTGGAAGGAATTTTTAGAGAGAGAGAGCCTCCGGATCGAAGAGGCCGGGGACCTTCTCTGCCGAACCCTCCTGAAAGGGAAGAAGGTTTTGATCGCCGGGAACGGGGGGAGCGCCACCCAGGCCTCCCACTTCGCCGCCGAATTGGCGGGGAACTTCGCAGGGGCAGACAACCCCCAGCCGGCTATCTCTTTGAGCTCTGATACGGGTCTGCTGACCGCACTCTCCAACGATTACGGGTTCTCCTCGATCTTCTTTCGGCAGCTCAGGGCCTTGTCCTCACCGGGGGACCTTTTCATCGCCCTCTCCACCGGGGGCTCTTCGCCCAACGTCATCGAGGCGGCCCGCTACGCGAAACAGTCCGGGGTAGCCGTTCTCTCCCTCCTTGGGGCGAAGCCCTCTCCACTGGAGAGTCTCTCCGACATAACGGTTCGTGTGCCGACCGTCGAGACCCCACGGATTCAGGAGATCCACCTCTATGTTCTTCACACTCTGGCCGGTTTTGTGGAGGAGAGGGTGAAGAGGGGGAACTGCGAACAGGCGAATTGATTCTCCCTTCTTCGGGGAGGCTCTTTTTTTGACACCTTCCACGGGGCGTGGTATACTTTCCTATGTTCTTTGGCGATGATCTATTACAGCCTGAGAAGGCTTTACTATCATAATCCCTATTAAGAGGTGAAAGATGAGGTCTAAAACGTCCACCATCGACGGCAATACCGCAGCAGCCCACGTGGCCTACGCCTTCAGCGAAGTCGCGGCCATCTACCCGATCACTCCCTCCTCTCCAATGGCCGAACTGGCCGAGAGCTGGGCGGCCCACGAGAGGAAGAACCTCTTCGGTCGTCCCATCGAAATCGTCGAGTTGCAGTCCGAAGGAGGCGCCGCAGGTGCCGTCCACGGTTCTCTCTCGGCCGGAGCCATGACGACGACCTTTACCGCGTCCCAGGGTCTCCTGCTGATGATCCCGGTCATGCACAAGGTGGCCGGAGAGATGCTCCCCACAGTCTTCCATGTCACCGCCCGCGCCTTGGCGGCCCAATCCCTCTCCATCTTCGGTGACCACTCCGACGTGATGGGAACTCGGAACACCGGATTTGCCCTCCTTGCCTCCGCCTCCGTCCAGGAAGTCATGGACTTGTCCCTGGTCTCCCATCTGGCGACGATCGACAGCTCCATCCCCTTCCTTCACTTCTTCGACGGTTTCCGGACCTCCCATGAGGTTCAGAAGGTGGAGATGATCGATTACGAAACCATGGCGGGTCTCGTGAACTGGGAAAAGGCCGCGGAGTTCCGTAATCGTGCCCTCAGGCCTGAAAAGCCGACCCTCAAGGTCGGGGCCCAGAACCCGGACGTCTACTTCCAGGGCCGTGAGACAGTGACCAAGTATTACGAGGCCGTTCCTGGAATCGTCCAGAACTACATGGACAAGGTGGCCGCCGTCACCGGCCGTTCCTACCACCTCTTCGACTATGTAGGCGCTCCGGACGCCGAGAGGGTCATCGTGGTCATGGGATCGGGCGCCGAAGTCGTCGAGGAGACCGTGAACTACATGGTCGCCAAGGGCGAGAAGGTTGGGCTCGTTAAGGTCCGACTCTACAGGCCCTTCGCTGTTGAAGCCTTCCGTAAGGTTCTTCCCTCCACGGTCAAGAAGATCGCCGTCCTGGACAGGACCAAAGAGCCGGGTTCCATCGGCGAACCTCTCTACATGGATGTCGTCGCCGCCCTCAAGGACAAGGATATCACCATCATCGGAGGCCGTTACGGTCTCGGTTCCAAGGAGTTCACCCCCTCCCAGGCCTACGGGGTCTTCAAGCACCTCAAGGGCGCTTGTTTCCACGACTTCACGGTCGGGATCAACGACGATGTGACCAACCGCTCCATCCCCGTGGACGAGCAGATCGACACGGAGCCCCAGAACGTTGTCCGCTGTATCTTCTGGGGGTTGGGATCCGACGGAACCGTTGGGGCCAACAAGAACTCCATCAAGATCATCGGCGACCACACGGATATGTACGCCCAGGGGTACTTCTCCTACGATTCCAAGAAGTCTGGAGGAATCACCGTCTCTCACCTCCGCTTCGGGAAGACCCCCATCACCTCTCCCTACCTGATCAGCAAGGCCGACTTCGTGGCCGTGCACAACCCTGCCTACATCGGGCGGTACGACCTTCTGAAGGAGATCAAGGACGGAGGGACCTTTCTGCTCAACTCCGAGTTTAGCAACGAGGAGGTCTTCGACCACCTTACCAAGGAGATGCAGGAGACCATCATCGCCAAGAAGATCCGCTTCTTCAACATCAACGCCCTGAAGATCTCCGAAGAGGTCGGCTTGGGCAAGAGGATCAACACGGTTATGCAGGCCGCCTTCTTCATCATTTCCGGGGTCCTTCCCCAGGAAGAGGCGATCAAACTGATCAAAGAGACCATCAAGAAGAGTTATGAGGCCAAGGGCGAGAAGATCGTCCAGATGAACTGGGCCGCCGTCGACCGCGCCTCCCAGGCCCTTCAGGAGATCAAGATCCCCGCCAAGGGCAACGGTTTCGCCCCGGTTCAGAAGCTCATCTCCGACGATGCCGGCGAATACGCTAAGAAGATCGTAGAGCCGACAATGCTCCTCAAGGGAGACGAGATTCCCGTCTCCGCCATGCCCTTGGACGGACGTCTTCCTACCAACACCGCCCGCCTCGAGAAGAGGGGAATCGCCCCCGAAGTGCCCAAGTGGCTCTCCGAGAAGTGCGTCCAGTGTACAATCTGCTCCATGGTTTGCCCCCACGCCGCGGTTCGGACAAAACAGATCGCTGCGGAATCTCTCAAGGGTGCTCCCGAGAGCTTTAAAACGATTAAATCGAAGACCAAGAACGAATCCGGACTCGAGTTCAAGGTTCAGGTCTACCCTGAGGATTGCACCGGCTGCGGCAGCTGTGTCTCCGTCTGCCCCGCCCATGCCTTGGAGTTTCGTCCCATCAAGGAAGAGCGCGAGGCCGGAGAGACCAAGAACGCGGAATTCTTCGACGCCCTCCCCGACAACGTGACGGAAGGAGTTCCGGAGGGCCAGTTCAAATGGACTCAGCTCCGTAAACCCCTCTTCGAGTTCTCTGGAGCCTGTGAGGGTTGCGGTGAGACTCCCTACCTGAAGCTTCTCAGCCAGCTCTTCGGCGAAAAGATGATCGTCGCCAACGCCACGGGCTGTTCGTCCATCTACAGCGGAACCTTCCCCACCACCCCCTACGCTCAGACCAAAGAGGGGAGGGGACCCGCCTGGGCGAACTCCCTCTTCGAAGACAACGCCGAGTACGGTTTCGGCATGAGGCTGGCCGTAGACGCCCTCCGTAACCAGCTTCGCCATTTCCTCCGGAAGGCTCTCGAGCTGGGTGTCAACCCCTCCCTGGCCGAAGCCCTGAAGGCTGTGGATGATAACTGGGAGAAGAACGATGTTGCGGCCAGGAACAGGGCCGAAAGGGTTACCGCTCTCCTTCCCGACGCCCTGAAGGGGGCCACCGGGGAGTTGAAGGACGCCTTGGAAAGGGTAGCCGGCCTGAAGGATTATCTGGTCGATAAATCCATCTGGTGCATCGGCGGCGACGGTTGGGCCTACGATATCGGTTACGGAGGTTTGGACCATGTCTTGGCCGCCAACAGGAACCTGAACGTCTTGGTCCTGGACACCGAGGTTTACTCCAACACCGGCGGACAGGCCTCGAAATCGACTCCTCTCGGCTCGGTCGCCAAGTTTGCCTCCGCCGGGAAGAGAACCGGAAAGAAGGATCTCGGCCTCATCGCCATGACCTACGGCTACATCTACGTCGCCTCTGTGAGCCTGGGAGCCAACATGAACCAGGTTGTTAAGGCCCTCATGGAAGCGGAGGCCTATCCGGGACCCTCTCTGGTGATCGCCTACGCCCCCTGTATCGCCCACGGTTTTAACATGCGCTTTTCCATCGCCGAGGAGAAGAAGGCCGTTACATCCGGTTATTGGCCTCTCTTCAGATACAACCCGCTCCTGAAGGATGAGGGGAAGAACCCCTTCATCTACGAGAGCAAAGACCCCACAGAGGATATGGAACAGTTCCTTCTCAACGAAGGACGTTATACCTCTCTGAAACGTCAGTTCCCCGCCGTGGCGGAAAAGCTCTTCCAAGAAGCGATTAAGTTCAAACAAGACAAACACGAATTCTATAAGAAGTTTGGGCAGTTCTGAGATTTTTCCCAAAAGGGAAGAGGGGAGAGGCTTCACGCCTCTCCCCCTTTTTTTATTTGAGGTCTTTCCGTTGAGAAGTCTCGACCCCTCCTTTTGACATTTCCTCTTCTGTTGTTATCTCTTCCCCACTTTGTTATACTGAGGCCAAAGAAGGGTCGTTTATCGCGAAAGGAGGGGATATGGAGATCTTCGATTTCGCCGTGAAAATGGAGCGAGAGGGTGAAAGCTACTACCGTTCTCTGAGCGAAAAGGTATCCCATCGCGGCTACAAGGGAATCTTAAACCTCTTGGCCGAAGAGGAGAGGGCTCACGCCGAGTTGATCGAAAAGGTTCACGGGGGGAAGGAACCGCAGACCCTGAACAGCCCCGTCCTGAAAGAGGCCGTATCGGTTTTCGCGGACATGAAGGTCTCTTTGGACCTACCGGAGTTTTCGGCCGGCGAGGTGGAGCTCTACAAGAAAGCTCTGGTAGTGGAAGAGAAGAGTTACGAATTTTATCAGAGACTCTCGAACGAATCCCAGGATCCTCTGGCCCGGAAGGTCTTCCGGAACCTGGCCAAAGAGGAGAAGAAACACTGCTTCCTTATGGAGAGCCTCATCGCCTTCGTAGCCCATCCGAAGGTTTGGGTGGAGAACGCGGAGTTTAACCATTTGGAGGAGTACTGACGGAGAGTAAAACCTCTCATTAACCGTCTCTCAACGGTCCATGGTCCCTTTCGATATTATTCTGGTTCTTCCTTATTCGTTTTCAGACCATCCCTCTTTTCCGGAGGCTCTTCTTAAGAGAGCTCTCGAGAGGGAGGGGTTTCGGGTCGGCGTACTGGAGAGGCCTTTCTGGCAACAAGCCTCTTCTTTTACCGTCCTGGGCCGGCCCAAACTCTGCTTCGCCATCATCTCCGGCCCCTTGGATTCTCTCGTCCTCAACTACACGGCATCCGGAAAGCGCAGGAGGGAGGACCTCTACCAGGCGGATGGTTCGGTCTTCTTCCCCAACACCCCTGCCTCGGTCTCCTCAAGAATCCGCCCTGACCGAACCGTAGTCGTCTTCGGGCAGAAACTGAAAGAGGCCTTTCCTGGTGTCACGGTCGTGGTAGGGGGGATCGAAGCCTCGCTTCGGCTCTTCACCCATTACGACTTTGTCACCCGAGGGCTGAAGGGTTCGGTACTCCTGGACAGCCGCGCGGACATCGCGGTTTGGGGAATGGGGGAGAGAACTTTTCTGGAGGTGGCCAGGCTCCTAAGCAAGGGCGCGGGGCGGGAGGAGATCATCGTTAGGGTGGAGGGGACTGCAGGGGTGGTCTCCCACTCTCCAGAGGGGGAGGATACAGTTCTTCTTCCCTCCCACGAGGAGTTGATGGCCGAGCCGGCGCTTCTCCTAAGGTTGACCCAAGAGGCGGAGCGTGCCGCCAAGGAGGGGAAAACAGCGGTTCAGCCTGTCAGGAATCGGTGGATACTCCGTAGACCTCCGATCCAAGAGAGGAGGGAGGAGTTGGACCGGTGGTATTCGGAACCCTACAGCCGCAACCACCCCTCCTTTCCCAACATCTCTCAGGCTCTGGGGATGTGCCTTTTCTCCGTGACGACCCACCGGGGTTGCGGAGGTGGGTGTTCCTTCTGTTCCATCCTTGGCCACCAGGGGAAGGGGATCGTCTCCCGCTCCCTGGAGGGAATCCTTCGGGAAGTGGCCTCCATGACCCAACACCCCCGCTGGAAAGGCGTGATTTCCGATGTGGGGGGGGCCTCCGCGGAGATGTACGGAGCGGATTGTCAGGCCTCGAAGGGGTGTTCCCGCCGCTCCTGTCTCTTCCCCGAAAGGTGTGGAAATTTCACCGATGGGACCCCTTACTTGGCTCTCCTTAGGACGGTCCGGAGGGCCGCGGGGGTGAAGAAGGTCTTCGTCGGTTCCGGGCTCCGCTACGATCTCCTTCTGGCGAATCCGGAGCTTCTCGAGGAGATTCTCCTCCACCACTCCGGCGAGTTCCTTAGAGTCGCCCCTGAGCACACCTCCACACAGGTTCTCTCGCTTATGGGGAAACCTTCGGTCGGAAGCTTCGAGAGCTTCGTCAAGCTCTTTGGTGAGATCTCCCGGGGCATGAAAAGGAAGATCCGCCTCCTTCCCTATCTCATGGTGGGCCACCCCGGAGAGAGGGAGGAGGACGTGGACAAGATGGCCAGGCTCATGAAGGGGTGGAAGATTCCGACCACCGATGTCCAGATCTTTACCCCCACGCCGGGAACCCTTTCGACAGCCCTTTACGTGGCGGGTTACGACAA
>JAMOAD010000052.1 GCA_023621955.1 Acidobacteriota bacterium | reverse complement strand
CCAACGTGGCCCTTCAGATCCGTGATCAGGCGGTCGAACAGGCCAAAGAGACCATCCGGAACAGAATCGACCAGTTCGGCGTCTCCGAGCCTGTGATCCAGCGGCAGGGGATAGGAGGAACCAGCGACAGCCTCCTGGTCCAGCTTCCTGGCGTGGAGGATCCTCAAAGGGTGAAGAATCTGATCAGGAACACCGCCGTCCTGGAGCTCAAGCTCGTTCAGGATGGGCCGGTGGGAACCAAGGAAGCCCTCCTGAGCAAGTACAACAACGTGATTCCCGAAGGTACGGAGATCGTCAGGGGCAGCGCGGGCCGGGAAGAGCAGGGTTTCTACCTGGTCAAGAAGGTCTCCGCCATCACCGGGGCCGACCTGAAAGACGCCAGCGTGGGGAAAGACGAGTACGGTTCACCCGCCGTCAACTTCCGCCTCAAGTCGGAGGGTTCCCGGAAGTTCTACAAGGTGACCTCCGAGAACCAGGGGCAGAGGCTGGCCATCATCCTGGACGGGATCGTTGAATCCGCCCCCTCCATCAACGCGGCCATCTCCGACAGCGGAATCATCCAGGGGCACTTCACCTACGATCAGGCGAAGGACCTTTCGCTGACACTCCGCTCCGGTTCCCTCCCCGCCTCGATCCTCTACATGGAAGAGCGGACCATCGGACCCTCCCTGGGGGCCGACTCGATCCGCACAGGCCTCAGGGCCATGGTGGCCGCGCTTCTCCTGGTCATCATCTTCATGCTGGTCTACTACAAGGTCTCCGGCCTCAACGCCGTGGTCGCCTTGATCCTCAACACCATCATCACCATGGGCGCGTTGGCCTACTTCCGGGCGACCCTCACCCTGCCCGGCATCGCCGGCCTGATCTTGAGCATCGGTATGGCCGTGGACGCCAACGTCCTCATCTTCGAGAGGATCAGAGAGGATCTGCGGGCCGGTAAATCGGTGAAGTCGGCTATTGACGATGGCTTCAAGAAGGCCTTCGTCACCATCTTCGACTCCAACTTGACGACGGTCATCTCCGCCATCTTCCTCTTCCAGTTCGGTTCCGGCCCCATCAAGGGCTTCGCCGTGACGCTGATCATCGGTATCGCCGCCTCCATGTTTACGGCATGCTACGTTTCCAAAGTCATCTTCGAGCTCGATATGTCCCTTCGCAAGAAGGTCAATACCTTGAGCATCTGAGGGAGAGTGAAAATGGAGTTCTTTAAAGACACCCACTATAAATTTCTGAAGATTAAGTATTGGGCCTTCGCCCTCTCCTTCCTGATCATCGCCGGCGGAGTCGTCTCCCTGATCGTCAAGGGCGGCTTCCGGATGGGCGTTGACTTTCAGGGAGGAACGTTGGTTCAGCTCTCCTTCTCTCAGGAGACTCCCATCAACCAGCTTCGGGACAAGTTGGGAAACTTGGACCTGGGCTCCAGCACCATCCAGAAGATGGGCGGTAAGGGCCACGAGTATGTCATCCGCACCCAGGCGACGGGAAGCTCTAAGCAAGCCGTCGAGAGCATGGACAACCCCGGGGAGGTCGCCCAGAAGATCGTCGATGTCCTGAGGGACGACGAGGAGAAACGGCAGATCGCCGCCGGGAAGCTAGACCTCAACCTCGCCGAGCCTTCGGTGGTGAAGAACCTTCTCCTCTCCCTCAACGGAGGGGATGAGGCGAAGGCGGCCGCGGCGGCGGAGAAGGTCTTGGAGATCAAGAAGGGCAACTCCGGTCTCCTGAAGACTATCGACCAAGTCCCGGTCTCCCTGGCCGGAGTCTCCATGTCCAAGCTTCGGGAGAAGGCCTTCATCGGAAGGACCGCCATCCAGAGGACCGAGGTCGTCGGCTCCCAGGTCGGAAAAGACCTGAGAAGACGGGCGACTCTGGCCACCATCTGGGCCCTGGCCGGCATGATGATCTACATCGCCTGCCGTTTCCAGATCGTCTACGGGATCGCGGCGGTCTTGCCTCTGGCCCACGACGTGTTGGTGACCCTGGCCTTCATCTCCTTCTTCAACTACGAGATCTCCCTGACCGTGATCGCCGCCCTACTGACCATCGTCGGGTACTCGGTCAACGACACCATCGTCATCTTCGACAGGATCAGGGACAACATCAAGAAGTACGGGACGAAAATGGATTTCGAGGACATGCTCAACCTGAGCATCAACGAGACCCTCTCCCGGACCATCATCACCGCCTTGACCGTGTTCATGACGGTCCTCTGCCTCTACCTCTTCGGCGGAGAGGTCATCAAGGACTTCTCCTTCACCATGCTGGTGGGCGTCATCTCCGGAAGCTACTCCACCATCTACCAGTCTTGCGCCTGGGTAGGCATCTGGGAGAAGCATAAGCAGAAGAGAAAGGAGAAGGCCAAGCTTGAGGCCGCTCAGAAGGCCGCTACCGAGAAGACCCTCCCCAAGAAGGCCGAAGAGGCCGTCGCGCCGGTTGCCCCCAAGGCCGAGGCCAAACCCAAGGCTAAGCCCAAGGCGGGAAAGAAGAAATAAGACTTTAACGAGTTGCCATAGAATCCTCTGCTGGGGGAACCCTTCGGTTCCCCCAGCTTTTTTTGTTTCTAAGCCCTGAGAGCGGAAGTTTCAAGACACGGTCTTGTCTCCCCCTCCCACGAATTCCCTTCTTCCCTCTTCTTTGTATCCCCTCCTTTGAGAACGCTCCGGATTT
>JAMOAD010000047.1 GCA_023621955.1 Acidobacteriota bacterium | reverse complement strand
AGAGGCCTTCGCCAAGAAGAAGGGGATGGATTTCCCGATCCTGGTGACCTCCGGCAAGCGTGTCTATGAAGATTTCGCGGTTCAGGGGATTCCCCACTTCGTCCTCCTCTCCCCTGAGGGGAAGGTCTTAAGGTTCGGGATCGGCGAGGACAAGGAGTTCTTCTCCTACTGTCAGACTCTCTTGCGGAGCGGGAAAAGATGAAGGTTTTGGGAATCGAATCTTCCTGCGACGAAACCGCCGCCGCCGTCGTGGAGGATGGTAAGAGAATCCTTTCGAACACGATCTACTCCCAGATCAGGTTGCACCGAGACTTCGGGGGAGTGGTTCCCGAATTGGCCTCCCGGGAGCACATCAAGCGGATAGACGGCGTCGTGACCGTGGCCCTCGAAGAGGCGGGGTGCTCGGTGGAGGAGATCGACGGCCTGGCCGTTACCAGGGGGCCAGGGCTGATCGGATCCCTTCTGGTGGGAATCTCCTTCGCCAAGGCCTACTCTTTGGCCGTGGGCAAGCCCCTGGTCGGTGTTAACCACCTCTTCTCACACCTCTACGCTCCAGAACTGACCGGTGAGATCCTCTACCCGGCTCTGGGCTTGATCGTTTCCGGTGGTCATACCTCTCTCTACGCCGCAGATGGGGTCCTGAAGTACCGAAGGCTCGCACGGACCCGGGACGACGCGGCCGGCGAGATTCTGGACAAGGTCTCCAAGGAGCTCCGGTTGGGCTACCCAGGAGGTCCGGTGATCGAGAGACTCGCCTCCACGGGCGATCCGAAACGGTACCCCTTCACCTTCCCCAGGTTTCGAGACGGGAGTCTGGATTTCAGCTTCAGCGGATTGAAGAGCGCGGCCCTCAGGATCGCCGTCGAAGAGGGGGAGAGGTTGAAACGGGAGGACTTCGCCGCCTCCTTCCAAAACGCCATCGTTGAATACATGGTGGAGAAGCTGGTCATTTTTATCGACCAGGCGGCCCGGGAGGGGAGACCCTACCGTTCCCTCCTTCTCGGAGGCGGAGTCGCGAGGAACCGCCGTCTGAGGGAGCGGGTCCTGGAAGAGGGGGAGAGACGGAGCCTACCGGTCTTTCTCCCGGAAGGCGACCTCTGCACAGACAACGGAGCCATGATCGCCGGGCTGGGGTTCCATTACCTCACGGCCGGTATTCTCTACCCTTATGCGGCTCCTCCCTATTCACGTTACGAGCCCAAGGGTTACCAAGGGGAGTGCTGATCCTCAGGGGACAGGCAAAAGCTCTTTGACGAGGGTGATCAGTTCGTCGATACGAAAGGGCTTTGCCAGGGTTCCCTTCACGATAGGTTCCTTCTCAAAGAGCGAAAAGTTATCGCTCAGCCCCGAGAGAACGGCCACGGGAACGGCGATTCCCTCCTGGTTCATCCGTTTGACAAAGAGCTCTCCCGAGATATCGGGGAGGGTGAAGTCCAGAAGCACAAGAGAGATCTCTCTGTCCGATTTCAGAAGGGCGATCCCCTCCCCGCCGTTGGCGGCTTTGATGTAGGTGTACCCGGACAGTTCCAAAACATCGCCGATCATATCCCGGATGAAATCTTCATCATCCACAATAAGAACCTTAGACATGGGAAAAAACCTCCTTGATGAGAAGGGTAAGGCCCTTGGGCCAGAGGGTCAGAACCAGGAGAAGGAGAGAGGAGAGGGCCAGGAGGGCCCTTCCCCGTCTGTCCCCTCCCTTGAGGGTGGATCCGGAAGAGAAGTATATGGGAGCGAAGAGACGGAAGTAGGCGGCTACGGAGATAAGGGTTCCCAATAAGGCGGCCCCGACCGGGAGGAAGAGGCCTTTCTCCAGGGCCGGGAGGAAGAGGATGGCCTTGGCCAGGAAACCCGGGGTCGGAGGAAAGCCGGCCAAGGAGAGGAGGGCGAAGGCGAGAAAGCCGGCAATCCAGGGTTCGTCCTTCCCCCACCCCTTCAGGTTCTCCAGGGAAGGGGAGAGTTCGGGCCCCTCCGGGAGAAGGGAGAGGGCCTGGAAGAGGGAGAGGTTCATGATCACGTATACGGTGAGGTAGAAGAGGAGCGCGTTTCCCCGGAAGGGGGAGGGTAAGAGCAGAGCCAGGGCCATGTACCCCGAGTGGGCGACCGAGGAGTAGGCCGCCAGCCTTCGTAGGTCTTCCTGCCTGAGGGCACAGAGGTTTCCCCAGAGCACGGTGACGATGACGAAGGCGCCCAGAAAGGGCAAGAGAGGGGTGAGGGCCGGGGAGAGGCGGAGCAGGAAGAGGGCGATGCCGACCTTCGGCGCCGTCGACAGGTAGGCCCCGAGGGGAGCCGGAGCGACTTGGTAGAGATCGGGGGCCCAGGAGTGGAGCGGAGCCATGGCGAACTTGAAGAGGAAGGAGAAGAGGAAGAGGAGGAGGCCGGCCTTGAGGAGAGGGGAGGGGGAGAGGGAGACCAGGGAGGCGATGTCGGCCTTCCCGGTGGCTCCGAAGAGGAGGGCCAGACCGAAGAGGGAGAAGAGTGACGCGGTCAGGCCCAGGAAGAAGGTCTTCATGGCCCCTTCACTAGAGCGTCGGTCCCGGAGGATCCCTCCTAGAAGAACGGTGATGAAGGAGAAGGCTTCCAGGGCCAGGAGGGCGGTCAGCAGATGGGTCGTAGAGCTTAGGAGCAGGAGGGCCAGGTTTCCGAGAAAGAGGAGGGCCGCCGTTTCGGCTCCTGGAACCTCCGACTTCCTGCTGTAACCTGGGAGTAAGAGCATAGCCGAGAGGGCGGAAAACCCGAGAAGGAGTCCAGAGCAACGGGAGAGGGAGTCCCAGAGGAACTGGCCGTGAAAGAGGGATTCCGGAGCGGAGAAGAGAAGCGGCACCAGGGAGAGAAGAAGGAGCAGGGAGAAGAGGGGGAGGTGAATCTTCCTGAGGGAGGGGGCTTTTCGGGATGCCAGCGCACCTTCGGTGAGGAAGAGGAGGGCCGAGAGGAAGAGAGCCGCCGGTGCGGCGAGGGGGAGAAGGCTCATCGGATCCCTCCGGGAAGGCGGTACTCCTTCAAGAAGGGGGCGATGTAGCTCGGAGGGGCCATCTTCTTCGTCAGAAGCGAGGGGTAAAGGCCGATCCAGACAACCAGGAGCAGCAGGGGAAGGAGGAGGAGAAGCTCCCTCGGGGAGAGGTCCAGGAGTCTGGTCCCGGATTCGAGACTCTTCTCCGGTCCCGTCATAACCCTCTTGTAGAGGGAGAGGAGGTAGACGGCTCCGACGACGGTGCCCGTCAGGGCCGCCCCTGCCAGCCAGGGGGATTTGAGGAAGAGGGCCCAGAAGATGGGGAACTCCCCGGTGAAGCCGTTGAGCCCGGGAAGCCCCGCCGAGGAGAGGAGAAAGACGAGGAAGAGGAGGTTGAAGGCGGGCATCGCCTTGGCGGTTCCCCCGTACTCCCTCTGAAGCCGGGTGTGGGTTCTTTCGTAGAGGAGGCCGACGCAGAGGAAGAGGGCTCCCGTGGAGAGGCCGTGGTTGACAGATTGGAGGAGTCCGCCGACGTACCCCTCCGGAGTCAGCGTTAACAGGCCCAGAAAGATCAGGCCCATGTGGGAGACCGAGGAGTAGGCGACGAGGCGCTTCATGTCTTCCTGAGCGAAGGCCGTCAGTGCGCCGTATACGACTCCGATCAGGGCCAGGGCGATGAGGGCGGGACGGAAGGAGAGAACCGCCTCGGGAAAGAGGGGAACCGCGAGGCGGAGGAAGCCGTAGACTCCCATCTTGAGAAGGACCGCCGCGAGGAAGACCGAACCTGCCGTGGGCGCCTCGGTATGGGCGTCTGGAAGCCAGGTATGGAAAGGGAAGAGAGGTAGCTTGACGGCGAAGGCGGACAGGAAGAGGAGGAAAAGGATCTTCTGCAACGCCGCCGGAAGGAGGGGGGCCGAAGTCCAGAGGGCGATCTCGAAGGATCCTCTCCCGTAGAGGGAGAAGGACCAGAGGATTCCCGCCAAGAGGGGAACGCTTCCGGCCATGGTGTAGAGGAGAAACTTCCGGGCGGCTCCGGTCCGCCTCTCACCGCCCCACTTTCCGATGAGGAAGTACATGGGGATCAGGACAGCCTCCCAGAATAGGTAGAAGAGAAGGGCGTTTTGGGAGAGAAAGACCCCTAGGAGCGCTCCCTCCAGGAGGAAGAGGGAGGAGAGAAACCCCTTGATCCCCTCGCCGGGGCTCTTCCAAGAGGCTAGGAGCGTGATCGGGAGAAGAAGGGTCGTGAGAAGGATCAGGGGCAGGGAGAGGGAGTCTACGGCGAGGTGAAAGGAAACGCCGGGATCAAGCCAGGGGAGGGAGATCTCCCGGAAGGGGGCGGTTGAACCTTCGGGAAAGAGGAAGAAGAGCCTCAAGGCGGCGCCGAAGGGGAGAAGGGAGAGGAGGAAGGAGAGAAGGATCGTCAGGGACCTCCTCTTTTGGGGAAACAGCAGGACCAGGGCGGCGGCGAAGAAGGGGAAGGCCAGGAGGAAGAGGAGGGCGTGGCCTCTCATAGGAGCACCAACAGGGTCAGCAGGGAGGCGCCTGTGGCGAGCAGACCGATCAGGGAGCGGTGGAGCCTCCCGTCCTGAAAGCGGGAGAGGGAACCGGCCAGAGCCTGAAAGAGATCTCCCGTCAGGTAGACTCCCCGGTCTATCCCCCTTCTCTCCACCCAGGAGTCGAGAAAAGCGCTCAACCTGGAGTAGGGGGTTAGGAGAAACCTCTCCAACAGGGTATCCAGAGAGAAAGCCCTCTTGGAAAGCTCTTCCAGGAGAGGAGAGGGGAGGTCTCGGGAGGGAGGAGCCTTCGCGTAGGCGCGCCGGGCGGTCACGAAGCCCACTAAGGCGGCCCCTGCGGAGAGGAGGGTCAGGAGAAGCTCGGTTCCATGAGCCCCCTGGAAGGGTTCAGGGAAGAGGAGAATCGAAGCCATGAGGGAGCGCCATGGGGAGGGGAGGGCGAGGAAAGCTGGAAGGGAGAGTAATCCGCCCAGCAGGGAGGGCAGAGCGAGGAGGAGCAGAGGGAGCAGCATGGTTGCCGAGGGTTTGTGAATCTGTCGCTCCGGGCTTCGGGAGGAGCCGTGAAAGGCCAGGTAGTAGAGGCGGAAGATGTAGAAGGCCGTGAGAAACTCGACGAGGAGCCCGAGGGCCCAGAGTGCCTGGTGGCCTGACAAGAAGAGGGAGGAGAGGATCCAATCTTTGCTGAAAGACCCTGAGAACCCAGGGATGCCGGCCAGGGCGGCGGCGCCGATGAAGAAGAGAACTCCCGTCTTCGGAAGGTCCTTCCTGAGCCCTCCCATGGAAAAGAGGTCCTGTTCTCCTCTCAGGGCGTGGATGACGCATCCGGCCGCCAGGAAGAGGAGCGCCTTGAAGAAGGCATGGGTGGCCAGGTGAAAGAAGGAGGCGGCGAAGGCGCCGGCCCCGACGGCCATGACCATGTAGCCCAGCTGGCTGATCGTCGAGTAGGCCAGAACCTTCTTGATGTCCCTCTGGGCGATGGCGGAGAATCCTCCGAAGAGGGCGGTGAGGCCGCCGACCCAGCCGATAGCCGTAGAGGCCCCCGGAGCCAGGAAGAAGAGGCCGTTGAGCCTGACCATGAGGAAGATTCCCGCCGTTACCATGGTGGCGGCGTGGATAAAGGCGCTGACAGGAGTTGGACCCTCCATGGCGTCCGGTAGCCAGAGGGAGAGGGGAAGTTGTGCGGACTTCCCGGCCACTCCGCAGAAGAGGAGGAGGGCGATGGGCGTCGCGGTGGCCGAGGCGATCGATCCGCCCCGAAGAAGGCTGTCAAGGGTTTGAAAGTCCACGGTTCCCGTCGCTTTGAAGAGCCAGAAGAGCCCGAGGAGAAACCCCAGGTCCCCGACCCGGTTGAAGAGGAAAGCCTTCGTTCCAGCCGCTACGGCTCGCTCCTTGTGGTTCCAGAAGCCGATGAGCAGGTAGGAGCAGAGGCCCACCCCCTCCCAGCCCAGGAAGAGGACGGCCAGGTTGGAGGAGAGGGCCAGAAGGGACATGAAGAAGGTGAAAAGGTTCATGAGGGCGAAGAAGCGGGGGAGCGAGGGATCCTCCTCCATGTAACCCAGGGAGTAGATGTGGATGAGAAGGCCGACTCCGCCGACCAAGAAAACCATGACGGAGGAGAGGGGGTCCCAGAGGAAGGCCCAGGGGAGTCGAAGGGAACCGAAGCGGAACCACTCCCCCAGGAGAAGGGTCGAGGTGGGGCGACGGGAGAGGATAAGGAACAAGGAGGAGAAGAAGGCGAGCCCGGAGGCCGCGCAGCCTACGAATCCGGCGAGACGGCGGGAGAGTTGCCTTCCCAAGAGGATGAGCAGGAGAGAGCCCAGGAGGGGAAAGAGGAGGGGAAGAAGGATCATCCCTTCAGCTCCTCCAACTCCTCAAGGGCTTTGATCTTGAGCCTCCGGTAGAGGTGGAAGATCAAGGCCAAAGCGATGGCGACCTCAACGGCCGCCAAGGCGATGGTGAAGAGGACGACCGCGTCCCCCAGGGGGCTCTTGTGGAGCCGAGAGAAGGCGACGAAGAGAAGGTTTATAGAGTTGAGGGCGAATTCGGCCCCCACCAGGATCATCAAGGGGCCTCTCTTGACGAAGAGAATCGTCAGACCCAGGAGAAACCCCAGGGAGCCTACGACCAAGGCCGGTACCAGGGGGATCATTCGCCGCGTTCCTTTCCTGTCCAGAGAAAGAGGGCGGTTACGGTGATCACCAGGAGGAGGGAGACCATCACGAAGGGGAGGAGGAGATCGTGAAGAAGATAGGAGGAGAGCCTCGCCGTTGTAAGGGGGGAGACGGAGGGGGTTCCCCTTCCTGAGGGGAGGAGAACCGCAATGTCCACGGCCAGAAGGAGAAGCCACAAGAGTCCGGGGACCATGAGTCTGAGGGGGGGAGGAGAGCGGCGTTCTCGGGGAAGGAAGAAGAGGGCGGAGATCAGCAGGACCACCCCCGCTCCGGCGTAGACGAGAAGCTGAACAACCGCCAAAAAAGGCGATCCGTAGAGGGCGAAGAGTCCCGCCATGGCGGTCAGCGAAACCAGAAGGAGGAGGATGTTCGTGGTCGGTTCTTTGACGAAGATGATAGAGATTCCGCTCATGAGAAAAACCACGGCTAGAAACAGGAACACGGCCATTTCCATCGCCCTCGAAAACCATTGTAGAGGATGCCCCCGGGAAAGTCAACAGCCTGTCAAAGCGGATCTCTACGTTCCGGTTGACATAGACGTGCCCTCCTGTATAATTAGCCTCTATATCCCCGACGAGGATGGTGAAACGGATGAAGAGAATCATGCTTTTAGTTGTTGCTCTGGGACTCTTTTTCTGCCCTGCTCTTCAGGCAGCGAAAACGGCTCCTATCTATGTAGAGACAAAGAAAGTCCAACTGGAAAAGTTCATAGAACACCTGATTCTCAAGGCGACGGCTTCCGCCGAGAGAGAGACCATGGTTAAGGCCCCTATGGCCGGAAAGGTCATCTCTTTGGCCGTGAAGGTCGGCGACCGGGTGAAATCCAACCAAACCCTGGCTTTCCTTCAGGATAAAGCCTCCCAAGAGGCTCTTGCCTTGGCTGAGAGCGACTACGCAGCCGCCAAGAAGGCTTACGACAAAGGCGTTGGGAAGAAGAAGAACACCAAGGCTTGGAGAGAGACGAAGAGGGCTTACGAAAAGGCTCTCACCGTTTACGAGGAGAAGCAGAACGCCGGCCGTCCTTTGGAGATCAAGGCCCCCTTCGCCGGTGAGGTCACCGATCTGACCGTTGCCGCCGGAGACTCTATCGCCGCCGACCGCGAGATGGTGAAGATGATCGACATCTCCTCGCTGGTTCTCTCCTTCACCGCCTCTTACGAAGACATCGACCTGGTCAAGACCGTCTCCCCCCTGAAGGTCTCCTTCGACGAGGAGAAGGTTCTGGCCGCCACTATCGCCGCTCAGAGCGGGACAAGCCTTGTCCTTCGCGTGGACAACTCCATGGGAACGGTGACGGTTGGTTCCGTCGGCACCCTCAAGGTTGTGAAGAAGGAGTATACCGACGTCGCGGTCGTTCCCAAGGGAGCGGTCGCCAGGGATGAGAAAGGAGCCTACGTTCTGGTAGCCCGTAAGAACAAGGCCAAGAAGCTCTACGTAACCACTGGTCCCACGGAAGAGGGCGTGACTGCTCTCACCTCCGGACTCCTCTCCGATGAGATCCTCATCCTCCAGCCCGAGAAGGTCCTTCCGGGTCAGAAGATCGCCCTCACCCCCGGCTCTGAGCCCGCGGCCCCTGCCGTCGAGGCCAAGAAGGCTCCGGAAGCGGTGAAGGAGAAGAAAGAGGTAAAAGTTCAGGCCCCTCGTGAAGAAGGGGAAGAGAAGGCCTCCTCCTTGAGCGGGAAGAACCTCTTCAGCATCGGTCCCGTGATCTCCTCGGTTTCCGTGAAGGACGAAAACTTCAAGACCTTCTACAGCTCTTCCAAGATGGTCTTCGGTGGGGAGATCAACGTTCCCATCATGGACCGCTTCGTGATCTTCGGCAGTGTGAAATCTTACAAGGACACCGCCGAGACCACCTACTACAAGCTCCCCCTGGAGTTCAAGATGGCCTACAACACCGTCGGCCTTCGGTATATCTTCACCGATCTGGGGTACCTCAGACCCTACGTCGGCGCCGGTCTCGAGTACATCTCCTACAAAGAGACAAAGAAGAGCCTCACCGGTGAGACCCTGAACAAGACATCCGACAACGCCATGGGTTTCAGCGTCGGCGCCGGTACCTACCTCCGCCTCGAGAGCCTTCCTTTCGTCGAGGGGAACCTCTTCTTCAACTATAACAGCGTCAAAGACACCATCGATGAGACCGATTTTGACCTGAGCGGCGTGGAGTTCGGCCTCGGGATCATGATCAGAATCTGAGCTTTCCGAATAGAGAGAAACGAATCAGGCCGGGAGACCCCGCAAGGGTCTCCCGGCTTTTTTTTGTGCCCCGAGGCCTCCCATCCCCTCCGTCGCGGCACCCTTACCGGACCGTCGAGAATCCTACGATGAGGGCGTGCCGTCCTTAAAAATGTCAAAACAGAAGGGCTGTGGCTTGTCAAAGTATCAAGAGAAAGTTCGTGGTACGCACTTAGTCAAATAATAGAGGCTTGGAATTTGTCAAAACGTCGTCCCCCTGCCTTCTCGGGCTTTGATTCGAAGAACGGAAGGGGAGGTGGGGACGGTGCCGCTCCCTCCAACACGCCCCCCTCTTCTCCCGCTGACCTTCGTTATCCTTTCCGGGGAAGGCGCGGTCCCCTCACCGGTGGCAGGGGGGAGAAACCGTGATCGGGAGATTCACGCTCCTCCGGAGAGACTCTCTGTGGAGAACAGGGGAACCGGTGAGGTCCGAAAGGGTGGAGAGCCCGCTTCAGTCGGCTTCGGAGTAGCTCCTTCTCTCCCGATCCAGCTTGGTCAGGGGAGCCGTCTCGGCGGTTCCCAAGCCCTCCAGAGAGCTCTCCCGCCCCTGAGAATCCGCCGCGGTGACGGTGTACTCGTACTCGGGCTGGGAGGTGTCGCCGGTCCTGTCCAGGTAGCGGAAGGTGGCCCCGGAGACCGTTCCGATGAACTTGTACGCCGCCACCCCTCGGCTGCGTCGGTAGACCCTGTAGGCCGTAATGTTCGCTCCGATCGCATCGTTCCTGGGGTTGGGCGCCCAAGTGACGTCGCCGATAAACTCCCTGGTGAAGAGGGAGCGGTTGACCTTTATCTGAGAGGAGATGTTCAGAGGGGGGAAGAGGCCGAGGGACTCGATAAGCTGAGAGGCGCTCGCTTTGGCCCCCTTGTCGTCGACGACGGTGAGCCGGAGGGTGTACTCCCCCTGGGAGGTGTAGGTATGCTCTCCTTGGGGACCTTCGGCGGTCGTTCCGTCCCCGAAACTCCAGATGTATCGGGTGATCTTTCCATCGGGATCGGAAGAGGCGCTACCGTCGTAGGTGACGGTAAAGGGGGCGAGACCCGAAAGGGTCGAGAGGGTGAAGGAGGGAACCGGGGGCTTGTTAGAGGTCGAAGGGGGGAGGGAGCCGTCGAGGGAGGCGTTGGTGAACATGACTTCGCCGGTGTCGTTGTCCGCCCAGACGGCGGTCAAACCGTAACGGGGGTGGATGTCCGCTCCCGGGTAAGAGTTGTTGCCGTTGGTTGTCAAGGCGGCCGCTTCGCTCCAGACTCCCGATGAGTACCGCTTGTAAACGATGTTGAAGCCGCTGTCCCTCATCACGTAGACGAACCCATCGGCCAAGGGAACCGGATCGGAGAAGTAGAGGTCGTGCTGGGTGTCCCAGACGCCCATCTCCTTGGGGCTTGTCCAGGCCCCTCCCTCTCGGAGGGAGACGGTGTAGTTTCGGTTCTGGAAGTGGAAATAACCCACCAGGAGGTTGTTGGAGCCGTCGACCGCCACGACGGGCCGGTGGGAATAAGAGTCCGCCGTCGTCTCCTGGGAGGGGTTGACCACTTCGAAGGAGCCTCCCCAGCTTCCGGAGCCGCCTTCTATGTTCATGAAGGGGGCCAGCTGAGTGGCGGTGGTTCCTTTCTTCTCCTGCCAGACAACGTAGATCTGCCCCGATGGGCCTGGGTAGAGGTCGACGTATTTGGAAGTCCCTTCGGTCTGGGAGACGTTGATGATATCGCCCCAGGAGCCGGAGAAGAGCCTCCCGAAGATCTCCAGTTTCGTCGGGTTTCCCCTCTGCCAGGCGGCGAAGATCCTCCCGTTGGAGGTTGAGATCACCTTCGGCAGACCCATCTCGTACCCGGCCTGTTGGGAGAGGGAGACCGGGGTGCTCCAGGCGGTGGAATAATCGGAGAAGCGGATCGTTTGCGACGAGTTGTCGTGGTAAACCAGCACAAACCCTCCCGAGGGACCCCGGAAGAGGTCGGGGGAGTTGCACTGGTAGCTCTGCCCAGGTACAGGGGCCGCCGTGGACCAGCCGTTACCGCTGTTGATGGCGTAGTAGATCTGGGAGGCGGAACCGCTCCTCTCCGTCCAGACCACCATGATCTGTCCGAAAGAATCGACGGCGACTCGAGGCTCCGTCGAGATTCCCTGGGAGTTGGAGAGGTTGATGGCCTCCGCGGAGCAGGGAAGAAGGGAGGGGAGAAGGAACAACAACAGGAGAAGCGACGGTCGTATGGACATACTCCTTTTTAACAGAAGGTGAGAAGCGGGTCAAGGTTGGGGGAGAGGAGGGGCCCAGAAGGGGAAGGAGTTGTTCCCGGAGGAGAAGAAGATTCTCCGAACCTTTCGCGTCGCCAGATCCAGGAGGTAGAGTTGATAGGAGCCCTTTCCCTTCCCTTCGGAGGATGAGGAGAAGACGATCCTCTTCCCGTCCGGCGAGAAGGAGGGGTAGTAGTCGTAGAAACGGGAGCGAGAGGGGGTGAGGTTGGTCTTCTGAGAACCGTCGGTGTTCATGGAGAAGATGTCCCCCAGCCCGTCGTCTCGGTGCGATACATAGGCGACCCTCTTGCCGTCCGGAGAGAGGCGGGGACGGCAGCTTCCCCTCTCCCCCAAGTCGACGTAGCGCTTCCGGAGGGGGTCGTACTTGGCGACCTTCCAGCCCAGGAGCACCTTTCCGGTAAAGAAGATCTCCCCACTCCGCGAGGAGGGGAAGGGGACGATCGTGGAGGGGTAGGGAGCGCCCGGGAAGAGGGGTTCCCTGTGGCGGGAGGAGAGGTCGAGGCGGTAGGTGACGAAGAGGCCGTTCTCCTTTTGAAGATCGAAGAGAACCGCTCTTCCGTCGGGGCTCCAGATCGGGGAGAGCTCATCGGCCGGATCGAAGGTGAGGCGGTCGAGCCTGCCGTTTCTCAGGTCGAGGGTGTAGAGGTCGTAGTTCCCGCTCCTGTTGGAGGTGAAGAGAAGGCGGAGGCCCGAGGGATCGACGGTCGGCCAGCGGTCGGAGGCGGGATGGTTGGTCAGGTTTCTGAGCCTTCCTTCGGTTACGAGGTAGATCTCCTCGTTTCCCGAATGGTCTCCGGTAAAGAAAATTCGGCTCCTCTCGGAGAAGGAGAGCCGGTAAAATGGTTCCCCCGGAGCGGCGGGAAGGAGGGCCGTGATGAGGAAGAGAAGGGTAATGACCCTGGTCATCGCTCTCCTTTTGAAAGGAGAAATATCACTCCATGGGCTGAACGGCGACGGAATCGCTGGAAATCACCTTGACCCCTTGGATCTCCTTCTTGATTTCGAAGGTTCCGAAGGGAACGTACTCGGACCCCTGCCATTTGATATAGACTTTCGCCCAACACCTCTTCCACTGCGCGTAGTTGTCGAAGAAGGCTCTCTTGGAGGAGGCGCGGTAGCCGTAGCTGGACTTGACGGTGATCGCCTCGCTTGTCTCTCCGGGGGCCAGGGCCTTCTTTGTCAAGAAGGGCGTCCAACCGTCTCCCAGGTCTTGGTTCAACCCTTCCAGTTCGAAGACGACGTTGACGATGATGTGCTGGATCGGTCTCTTGCCGACATTGCGAACCTTGAAGGTCAAGGCGGGGACAATGCTCGATTCCTGGGGGTTGATGTACTTGTCCACCCATTGGGAGTGGACTCCGACCACCTTCACCGAGGAGGCCAATTCTTCCTTGGTTGGAACCTTGTAGAAGGTGCTGCGGAAGAAGAACTGGAGAATAAAAATCACCACCAGGGTCGCCAAAAGGGTTAGCCAAAAGGTAGCATCTTTCTTCATGATCGCCTCTCGACGATAAGATACAGTCTGGAGGGAAAAAAATCAAGCCAAAGAGGCTTCTCTCTTCCCGTTGACGCAGGCGAAGGGATGGGATAGAATTCCTAAATGAACCGTAAAACGAGGTCCTCCCTTCTCCTCGCTCTGTTCGTTTCCCTGCTCCCGCTGGTTCTCTCAGCGAAAGAGAACCCCCTTGCTCCCCGCCACCAGGAGTGGATGGATATGGTGCACTATATCATCACTCCTGTTGAAAAAGAGGTGTTTAACCAGCTCCAGAACGATAAAGAGCGCGATACGTTCATAGAGCTCTTCTGGCA
>JAMOAD010000076.1 GCA_023621955.1 Acidobacteriota bacterium | reverse complement strand
GGGATCAACGACGCTCCGGCGTTGGCAACAGCCCATGTGGGAATCGCCATGGGGGTCCTCGGTTCGGATGCGGCGGTTGAAACGGCCGACATCGCGTTGATGTCCGACGATATTCAAAGAATCCCAGAGTTGATTGGGCTGGCCAAGCGGGTGATGCGAACCATTACCAAGAATCTATGGATTTCCATGGGGATCAACTTTGGCGCGATTGTCTTGGCCTCTCTTGGATTGATGGGCCCGGTCGTGGGAGCCTTGGTTCACAACATAGGCTCGGTGTTTGTGGTCTTAAACTCCGCGTTGATAATGAGAGAGAGTGAGAGTCTGGGAAACAAGAGGGTAGAGAGCTGGTTCTGAGAGAAGGAGGGCGTCTAAGTTCAGGAAGGGTTGTCGGAGGTCTCTCAACCTTTTCCAGGGGTGGAAAAGTCGGCGAAGAGAAGATTTCTTGACCCCTTCTCCTCTCTTCCTATACAATCACAGAAGAGGTCCCTTTGGAAGCGAGAATGAAGGAGAGAGAGGATGTTCAAGCGTTGATGGGGCTGTCGGCGTCTCCCTTGGCCCTCGTCTCTTGGGAGCTGGACGAAGGAGGCGGAAGAGTTGTCCGGTGGAACCGTGCCGCCCAGAAGCTCTTCGGTTGGGACGGGGCGGAGGTTTTGGGGAGAGACCCTCTGGAATTTCTCTTCCCCCAGGGTGAGCGTGAGCGTCTCGTCGGCCTCTTGGGGCTGAGGGGGGAGACCCCCCCCCAGGAGAGATTCGAATCCCCGGCAATGACCAAGGGAGGGGAAACCCTCTCCCTCCGGTGGTACAACTCCCTTTCGGAGGAGAAGGGAACGCCTGCCAGGATCTTCCTCTTGGGAGAAGAGAAAGGGGAAGTGAGTAGCTCCAAAGACCTTCCGACCCCGGAAGGGGGTGAGCTGGACCAACTCTTTCAGAGGAGCCAGGACCTTCTCTGCCTGGTCGATCGGGAAGGGAGCTTGAAGAGGGTGAACTCCCGCTGGGAGGAGGAACTGGGCTACCGGCAAGAGGAGCTCTTGGAGACCCCTTTTATCGACTACGTGGACGCCGAGGACAGGGATGTGACCCTCTCGGCGATGGGGAGGCTCTTCTCCCAAGAGGAGAGCCTCTCCTTCGCCAACCGGGTTCGTACGAGGGAGGGCTCCTTTCGCTCCTTAGAGTGGAGTGGGTTCCCTTTCGGAAAGCTCTTCTACTGGGCCGCTCGGGATGTCACGGAGAGGAACACCTTTCAAGAGGAGTTGAAGAAGAGGCTCTTCGCCCTGACCAGTCCCGTGGAAGAGGTTGAAAACCTGGAGCTCGGGGAGATCTTGGACATGAAGGATGTTCAGCAGATCCAGGACTCCTTCTCCGAGGCAACAGGCGTCGCCTCGGTGATCCTGGATACGAAGGGCCGTTTTCTGACCAAACCGAGCCATTTCTGTCGTCTCTGTAGGGAGATCGTTCGAACCCGCAAGAGGGGGAGGGAGAATTGTACCCGTTCGGACATTTTCCTCTCCCGGCAAGGCGCGACCCTTGAGAGCCTTCGTCCCTGTCTGAGCGCGGGGCTTTTGGATGCGGGAACGCCTATCTGTGTCGGGGAGCATCCCATCGCCTACTGGTTTGTCGGGCAAGTTATGGACGAAGAAGCGGACAAGGCGAAGATGGTTGGTTACGCGAATGAGATCGGAGCCGATCCTCAGGAGTTTGCCGAGGCCCTCGAAGAGGTTCCCCGGATGGATCGGGAGCAATTCTTGAAGGTTGTGAACGCCCTCTGCACCATGGCTCGGCACCTCTCCCTTCTAGCCCTTCAGAACTTCCAGCAGGCGAGGATGATCGCCGAAAAGACCGAGGCCGAGCGTCGGCTTCGGGAGGCCGGAGAGTTTCTGGAAAACCTCTTTCAGAACGCGAAAGGCCCCATCCTTGTCTGGGATCCCAACTTCAGGGTGACCCGCGTGAACCGAGCCTTCGAGAAGCTGTTGGCCTTGGAGGCGCGGGAGATCCTGGGGCGGAAGGTGGAGAGTTTCTTCCCCGTCGAGGAGAGGGAGAGATACGCCGCTCTGGTTTCGAGGGCCCAAGGGGGAGAGAGGTGGGAGGCCGTCGATATTCCCGCCTTCGGAGAGGGTGGGAGGCCCAGGAAGATTCTCTGGAATTCCGCCAACGTCCGAGACCAGGAGGGGCGTCTTCTGGCGACGATCGCCATGGGTTTCGACATCACCGAGAGGGTGGAGGTCGAGAGGCTCCTGCGGGAGAGCGAAGCGCGGTTTCAGAGCCTCTACTCCCACATGGAGGAGGGGGTGGCCTTTCATACCCTCCTTCGGGACGAGGGGGGAAGGCCCTGCGACTACGTTATCCGCGAAGTCAACCGGAGCTACGAGCGGATTCTGGGTCTTAGCAAGGAAGAGGTTGAGGGGAAGAGGGCTACGGAGGCATACAAGAGTGCGGAGGCCCCTTTTCTGGAAAACTACGTCTCCGTCGCCTTAACGGGAAAGCCCCAACAAATCGAGGCCTTCTTTCCCCCCATGGGGAAGACCTTCGCCATCTCCGCGGCCCCCTGGGGAGAAGAGGGGTTCGCGACGATCTTCTCGGACATCACGCTCCGCAGGAGCGTAGAGAGGGAACGGGAGAACCTTCTGAAGGAGCTGGCGGAGAAGAACAAGGAGCTGGAGAGGATTCTCTACGTCGCCTCCCACGACCTTCGTTCGCCCC
>JAMOAD010000073.1 GCA_023621955.1 Acidobacteriota bacterium | reverse complement strand
CATGCTTCTAAAACGGTGTGTCCGTTGTATTTCTAACCGCGAAATGTGCGAAAACCGCGAAAGCTTTTATGCTCTGCTTCTCCTTGTTCGTACCCTTCGTGTTGTTCGTGGTTCATAGAATTCAAAGGGAGTGTCTCTATTAGGTTTTCCACGAAGAGAGAGTTCTCCCTTTTCCCCCGAAAAACGGAGTGTTCCCTGTAGCCCTCCTTGTTCGTACCGTTCCCGTTGTTCGCGGTTCATAGAATTTAAACGGAGTGTCCCCTGTAGCCCTCCCTGTTCGTACTCTTCGCGTTGTTTGCGGTTCAAAGAATTTAAAAGAGTGTCCGCTGGAATTTTCACCGCGAAACGCGCGAAAACCGCGAAAGTTTTTATGCTCTGCTTCTCCTTGTTCGTACCGTTCCCGTTGTTCGCGGTTTATGTTTCTAAAACGGAGTGTCCGCTGTAGGTACGGTGCGCTTGTAGAAGGTTCCCTCTTCTCCCTCCCTGCAGAGTCCTTAGGGCTTGCTTCTGTAACCTTCTACCACGAAGGGGGGGGCCGGACCCCGAAGGTTTCGGAAGAGGGATGTGAAAATTCGGGAAACTTCGGCTTGGACGGCGCCCTCTTCGGGTTGAAAAGGGAAAAGGGTTTGATTTTTCCGGCATCCTGAGTCTATAATCGAGCGCAGAGGAGAGGAGGGACCATGGCTCTCGTGGAATGGAGTCCGGACTATTCTGTACAGGTTCAGGAGTTTGACCTTCACCATCAGAAGTTGATCGGGTATATCAACGAACTCAACGATTCCATGCGGCAAGGGAAGGGGAAGGCGCAACTTCCGGAGATTCTCCGCAAGCTGGTGGACTACACGGGCTACCATTTCGAGAGGGAAGAGGAGCTCATGGAGGCCCACCATTTCCAAGGGCTTGCCGCCCACAAAGAGGAGCACCGAATCTTCGTCGAGAAGATCCGCTCCTTCCAGAGGGATTTCAGCCTGGGCAGGGTCGCCCTGAGCCTCGAGATCCTTCACTTTTTGAGGGATTGGCTCCTCCACCATATCCTTGAAACCGACAAGGAGTACGGACCCTTTCTCAAAGAGAAGGGGGTCTCCTGAAGAGCCTCTGACTCGAACCGGTTGAGGCTGGGAGCGGAGGGGAAGCTCTCCGGAGAGGGGGCCTTGCGTCGAAGTCTCTTCGAAAGCCTCCAAGGGAAGGGAGAAAAGGGTCTTCCCTTTCCCCTTTTCAGGGGTTATTCTAGGGGAGAAGATGAAGAAGCCGAAGATTGGACCCTCCATTGAAACGATATACCCTTATGGGGCCGGCGAGCGCCAAGAGTTGCCCTTCTTTGACGCGCCCATTCCCGCGGGGTTTCCCTCCCCCGCAGAGGATTATCTGGACAAGAAGCTGGACCTGAACGAACTCCTCATCCGCCACCCTTCGGCGACCTTCTTCGTCCGGGTCGCCGGGGAGTCCATGATCCAGGCGGGGATTCACTCCGGGGACATCCTCATCGTCGACCGCGCCCAGGAGCCTCGAAGCGAGAGTGTCGTCGTGGCGGTCATCGACGGAGAGCTCACGGTGAAGAGGATCAAGAAGAGGGGAGGCCGGATCTTTCTTCTGCCTGAAAATCCGGACTTCCCGGTGATGGAGATCCTCGGAGGAATGAACTTTGAGGTCTGGGGGGTTGTCACCTATGTCATCCACTCCCTCTGACGCCTCACCCCTCTTCGCCCTGGCGGATGGGAACAACTTCTACGTCTCCTGCGAGAGGGTCTTTGAGCCCAAAGTGAGGGATGTTCCCGTGGTGGTCCTCTCCAACAACGATGGGTGCATCGTCTCCCGATCCAACGAGGCGAAGAAGCTGGGGATTCCCATGGGGGCGCCCTTCTACCGGTGGCGGCCCCTGATCGTCGCCAAGGGCGTGAGGGTCTTCTCTTCCAACTATCCCCTCTACGGGGAGATGTCCCTTCGGATGATGGATACCCTCTTCTCCCTGACCCCCCACATGGAGGTCTACTCCATCGACGAGGCCTTCCTGGACGTTCCCGTGGGGCCCGCCGAAGCCGAGGGTTGGGCGGAGGGAGTGAGAAGGCGGGTCCTTCGGGACGTGGGGATTCCCCTCTCCTTGGGGGTGGCCTCGACAAAGACCCTCTGCAAGGTGGCGGGACGTTCGGCCAAGAGGGACTCCCGGGGGGTTCGGATTCTGATCGGCCAAGAGGAGATCCGATCGGCCCTGGAGGCTACGGGGGTGGAAGAGCTCTGGGGAATCGGGCGCCAGCTCTCCAAGTTCCTCATCGGCCAGGGGATCCTGAACGGGGAAAAGCTGAGGGAGTGCGACGACCGATGGGTTCGGGCCCATCTGGGCCTGGCGGGGCTCCGGACGGTCATGGAGCTGAGGGGGATCCCCTGTGTCCAGGGGGAGGAGGCTCCCATGGAGGGGAGAAGCGTCTCCACCTCCAGAAGTTTCGCCGACCCCCTTCCTGATCCCTCCGCCCTCCGTGAGGCGGTGGCGTGTTTTGTCGCCACCGCGGCCTCCAAACTCAGGGAGAACGGGGCCATGGCCTCGGGGCTCCATCTCTTCCTGACCACAAGCCCCTTTCGGGGGGACTACCGCTCCCAGACCGCCTTCTGTTCGCTGGCCCGGCCGAGCTCCTACACCCCGACGCTGATCGGAGCCGCCTGGAGGCTCCTGGAAAGCTTGAACCCGGAGAACCTCTCCCAGGT